>JAAUTT010000135.1 GCA_012031335.1 Bacteroidales bacterium
GGTAGCATTATACAATAGCTTTATACACCCTTTTGTCGTTTTTTCTCAATCCCTGTAGCATTAATTGGGGCAATATTGGCGCTTAACCTAACCATGAGTTCCATGAGTATTTTCACCATGCTGGGGCTAATCATGCTGCTGGGGCTGGTTTCTAAAAATGGAATTTTGCTTGTCGATTTTACAAACAAACTAAAAGAAAAAGGCATGGACACCGTTAGCGCACTTCTTGAAGCAGGCAAGGAACGTTTACGTCCAATTTTGATGACGTCAATTGCTATGATAATAGGTATGATTCCGATTGCTATGGCTACTGGAGCAGGTGCCGAATGGAAAAACGGTTTGGCTATTGTTCTTATTGGTGGCTTAACATCTTCGCTAATTCTAACTGTATTTGTTGTACCAATGGCATATTTGGGTATGGAAAAACTTATGTCCAAAGTACAACGGAAGAAGTCGTTAGCAGAGAATAATGTCGGTTTATCTGAAGCTGTATAAACTAATCAGGTTACCTTCATCCATGCTGAAACATTCTTCCATACTATTTTTTCTGCTTGTACAAAACTATTGTATGGCTCAAACAAACGATTCATTGTTCAGGCAATCTATAAACCAAAGCCATCCCCAAAGTTACATTTCAGCCTTGGGCGGCTTTGGTAATATAGAGCCCCTGATTTTCGAAGCAGCAATAATTCCGTATTATATGCTAAGGCTTAATAAAAGCAAGTGGGGTATTGAATTATCGCCCAAGGTTGTACTTCGCATGTATCAGGCAGACTCATATCCCGTACGCACACCTTCATATATGCCCGGCGCAACCTTTTATTATAATATTTCAAATTTACAGGCAAACCGTAAAGCCTCTCCGCTGTTTGTGTTTTTAACCTGGCAACATCATTCGAACGGTCAGGATGGAAATTTTTACAACAACGATAGCATTTCCATTAATACACATTCAGGTAACTTTTCAACAAATATGATTGAGTTGGGGGGCTTTGCTTCAATGAGCGACAAATCGAAGGCTTTCAACTCTGTTTTTCATAAAATATCGTTCGAATACCATTACCAGCAAGATGAAGAACTAAAAGGCAAGTACGGAAATTTTAGGATTAATAGCGAATTGCAGTCAATATGGTATCCTGGCAAATTCCCTTCTACCGCTGGTATCGTCAAAAACAGATTATATTCTGTTCGAACGCAATTAAAACTCCAGTGGATTGCCGGAAACATGCAAAACGCCTCAACTTTTGACATAAAAAGGCTCGGTGCGTCCTTTAGAGTTGCCATTCACCCGGCAATATTAAATGAAGTTACCTTGTTTGCTCAGTATTACTATGGTCAGGATTATTACAATATCTACTTTTCTCGTACGCTCACAGTCTTGCGTTTTGGGATTTTAACAGACTTGTCAAATTAATAAACCACTCAAAAAACATAAAACTATGATTACACAACAGATTGGCGAAAACGCTGGAAAAATATGGAAAGTTATTGATGAAAATGGCGTGATGGATATTCCTGGTCTCACCAAAGAAACAAACCTTGATGAACAACAAATATTGTTAGCCATTGGCTGGCTCTCACGCGAAGGAAAAATTTGTCATTTCAACATTGACAATAACTGGAAGGTACAACTAATCTATTAACCAGAAACATGAAGCGTTTAATAGGTATTCTCGCAAGTTTTCTTTTGTTAATTGGTCTTAACTCATGTGAAGACCTGTTTCAGTATAGCCCCTACGATGCCGATGTTTCCGAAACAAACCTGAATGCAAGGAATATTGACAAAATTGCACCGCATAACCCTTCCGATACACTTTGGTTTGTTGCCCTTGCCGATGTGCATGCATGGTACGATGAACTTTACGATGCCACCCTAAAAATTAACCAGCTTAAAAATATAAGTTTTGTGGTGGTTTGCGGCGATATTACCGATGAAGGGTTAGCGAAAGAATTCGAATGGTACAACAGGGTAATGGAAAATTTAAAAGTACCATATCTTACCATTATTGGCAATCACGATTATCGTTCAAATGGTTCGGTTATTTACAAAAAAATGTTTGGTCCCACGAATTTTACTTTTAATATTGGAGCATACCATTTTATTGGATTTGACGATGTAGTGTGGGAAAACAACAACACAATGCCCGACTTCAATTGGCTAAATTCAAATGTATTGGATACCACAAGTGTTGTAGAAGTTGTATTTGCGCACATTCCCCCATGGACAGACCAATTAGATTTGGATACAACAGAAATAAATGCACTGTTAACGAAGAAGCCCAACCATGTTTTATCTGTTCATGGGCACTTACATGGGTATTCTTATAATTACATTCAGGTGCATCACATTATTACAGGCTGTGTTAAAGACAGAGAGATGTGCCTGATTGGCCTTCACGACACAACTTTTACTTTTCATAGAATTAAGTTTTAGCGATATGAAGTACCTTGTTATAATTATCTTAGTTACAGCTCCCATTTTCCCTGGTCTAATAAAAGCTCAGGAAAAAGCGGACACAATCAAACATCCTTTACACGTAAATTTTCAATATGCTGGCAATGTAGGTTTGGCTTCCGTTGGACTTGGAACTTCTTTCAAAAACGAAAAGATATACCTTGGGTTAATTTATGGGTATCTTCCAAAATCCCTAAATGATGCAGAGGTACATACAATTGCCTTAAAAACGTATTTCCGTTTCTTTTCAAGGGAATTGTTAACAGGTTATATACATCGGCATACTTTGGTACCAACATTAATTATGGCTTTACAAAAAATACTTACTTAAAATATCCCGATTATTTTCCGGATGGCTATTATTATACTAATGCAATTCATATCGCTCCATTTTTTGGTCGTAAATACGAACTAACATTCAAGAAACAACAATTGGGTATCTCAAAACTTGGCCTTTATTTCGAAATAGGTACAATGGATAAATATATTGCAAACCTTTTTACTAATTGGCAAATAAGTGTGCTTGATATTTTTTAACCTGTCAGCCGGTATATCCTTTTGCATAAATACAAACACCTCATTTAACAAATAAACTCGTTTCTGCCATGAAAAAGAATCAGCTGCCAAAAACAATGATGCTAAAAATTCACAAGTATGCATAGTACAATAAATAACGAATTTACCAGTAACAATTGTATTAATACCGGTTGTATTATTTATCAGATATGGTCTTCCGCAAGCGAACATATGTCTGAAAGGGAATTTATTGAACAAATGGTTATTTTATTCGATACTGCAGAAGTTCACAAATCACAAATCTTGTACATAGATGCTTTTGATTTTTGCTATCCTATCAGCGAAAATGCCATGCAACAAATACTAAAGCATTTCCACAGGTGCAATGTTAACCTTGTTGGAATAGTTTCAAGTTCCAAATTACTGGGAAGGATTCAAATCTCGAAACTTGCCAAAAAATTTTCCAATCTTGACATAACCTTAACTATTTTAAAGACCAGGGAGGAGGGGCTGGTATGGTTCAATTCGGTCAGCAATCCAGCCCATTCAATTTGATTTAAGATGCTGGATAAGATTTATAAAATAAGAGAGAAGTTAACAAATCAGCTAAAATTGGTTGAAACAGAAGAAACCGGAATCTTAAAGAGAGCCGAAGTTTCAATTGGGCTAATTAATAAGACGCTTGTTGAACTAAAAGAATACATCCGTAAGTGCCATTTTATAACACAGTTCGATGAAATAACGTTTTTCAAAGAAATAAAACCTTCAATCTACAGTAAGCTCATATATTTCATAAAAATATTTAATATCGAATCCAAACGTCCTACTGGTAGCGACAAATCACAAAAGAAGTATTTGAAAAACGAATTTGTAAAAATAGAGCGATACTTTGCCGAAAAATTTGAGCCTTACTAATCCAAATCTCCTGATAGCAAATGATGCTATTATTTTACCAAAACAAAATATGGTAATCGGTTAAGGGGCACTTCCATGTTGTAGGTTTTACCACCTTTGTAAATCTTTCCGTCGTCGGCCAGCCATTTGCCTTTAGGTAAAACAACTGTTCTGGAGCTTTCCTTTTTATCGACAGGAGCTACCAGAATGGTTTCACCAAGCATAAACTGGTTGTTTACACTTTCAAAGCCCTGTCCAGGGAAATAGAAATCGAGCGAACAGATTATTGGGGGCGCCGGATTTTGCCGATTCTCGTGCCAGCTCCATAATCCGTGGGGTGAATTTTTCCCTGATTTTTAAAGCTTCCTTTATAGCATTCAAGTGTTCGGTATCGAGGATGCGCCAGGGAGCTACCGAGAACTGCATCATGGGCATCAACGCATGGATCTGTGCCGAACGCACTACAAGGTCCTGGTTGAATGATTTCAGGTCGAGGAAGCTGGTGTAATCGCCTCCGCCAATCATATCTGGACACGAGAAGGTGTATCCGGCAAGACTTTCGGTAATCATATGAGGTATGAGTTTCTGAACGTCTTCCCAGTTGTGGTTTTTATCGTGAAGGCGCTGAGCCAGCGGCTGACCAGCCAGTTTCCAGCAGGCCCGGTATTCGTTTAAGGGATAGCGTAATCCTATACGGGCATAGAGTTCCGAGTGTCTGTTAGGTGATGCTGGAGTCATGCTCAAAGCGGTTTCGGGGTAAAAATCCATATCGCCGGCATCGAGTTTGAAGCCATCTACACCATATTCGTTAACAAGGTAGTCGAGTTGACTGTTGAACCACTTCACAGCGGCAGGATTGGTAAAATCGAGCAATGCCGAATAGCCATTCCACCATGGAATCATAGCCGGGTGAACGGCCGTCTCCCAGGTTGTTTCCGTTGCCGACTTATGCATCAGAAATCCCTTGCCTTTCATTACTTCGCGAACAATCACTGCCTGGTCGGCGCTTACAAACGGGCACATCCATAGCATCACCTTAAAACCCATTTTATGCAGTTCGTCCATCATCTTTTTGGGATCGGGAAATCGTCCGGGATGAAACACCCATTTACCATAATCTTCCTGCCAGGTATCGTCGATCATCAGCACGCCAGGAGCAAACCCGTTATCGAGATGGCACGGGCATATTTCAGAATGTCTTCCTGGTTGTGGTTATAGGTAAGTTCAATCCATGTGTTGTATTGTGGTTGAGAGAAAAGAAGCTCATCGGGCATTTTCCCCGATGCCGGAAAAAATGCTGAGGAAGCATAACTTCTTGCTGAAGCAAGTGTATTGCCAGACTTGCCTTGTTTAATTTCTCCAAATGCTTTAGAGATAATCAATTCATTATTTACTATTTTAAATGCATACGGTTCTTCGCTCCATACCCATAATCCCTGGTTGCTAATAATCAGAGGCTGAATTTGATTATATTGATTATTGGCATAAAAATCAAATTGATAACCTTCGCCAAATGGCATTTTATGACCTTCTTTTATGGCACCCGACCATAGCTTTTCACCTTGTTGAAGCTTGATCCGGATTTCGGATGATTCCTGTGCTGTGATTTCAAATACGGAATTGGCCAGAATGATGATGGTCCAAAAAAAGGTAAATAACGTTTTCAACATATTATATTATAAGTTTAAAAGTTAATTTTTCAATATCTTTTTCAGATAATTTTTAAAATATCAGTGTAAAACCAAATAAAATGTTTCCTAATTAATGGATTATCAATCTACTGTTATTTTACCGTAATATAAAATGTCATCTGCCTGGAGATATATAAAGTACAAGCCTTTAGTTTCCAAAAAGGCAGCTTTTACTATCAACTCTTCCTGATTGGCATAAGTGCCAGAATATACTTTTCGGCCAGCAATATCGTAAACCGAAAGGTCTGCCACCTTTATAAATTTACCTGGTTTAACAATGAATCTTCCATTCGTAACCGGATTGGGATAAATATTAAGTTTTATGCCCTCGGCTTTAATATGTGAATTCGACAGGAGTTTTCCTGCGGCAATTACCTCTATATTATCATAATATACTGGATTCCACCACGCATACAGGCCAATATAGCCATCGTGTAGGTCTTCGGTTTTGATATTATTTAAAACCACTTTACTATTTATTTCGACCGTTGTAAAAAACCCATTGTTGGTGATCTTTATTGGCACATAAACACCAGAACCGCCACCGGTATATGCCCCTTCGGCCAGGGTGGATTCTACACCATTTTTAATCATTTTCAGATAAGCATTCAATGGTTTTGCATCCAAAACTAATAAGTAATAGTTACTATCGTTTTTATAATTGAAAACCATTCCAAAATCATTGTCCCAATCGGAATTAATTTTTGCAGAGTAGGTAAAATCCGGCGAAAGTAGAGCCTTTGTAAACGGATATATCAACACCATCTGTGGAACTGTGCCTGTACTGCTTATCTTTTATTACCCAGGTTCCTGTTCCAGGAACCCAGTCCTGCGCCAGATCGTCATCAAAATCTTCGAAGTAATTAAGTTTCCCGGCAACACCACCTATTAAAATTTCAATTGGGAGAGAAACTGCTGTAACTCCAGAATTATCGGTTGCCTTTGCTTTTATAACATGCGATCCTTTAGAGGGGTTTTGCCAGGCAAAACTAAAAGGACTGGAAAGGTCTTCACCAAGTTTTTCATTTCCGTTGAAAAACTCGACTTTCGACACTGTTCCATCCTGGTCAGTTGCAGTTACCACGATATCTATTGTACTATTTTCGGGATATTGCGCATTTTGTGCAGGAGAACTTATAGAAATTTCGGGTGATTTAGACGCCAGCACAGAAATATTAACTGACGGTGAATAAATTATTTTTCCACCGTTATCAGTTGCTTTGGCAAATATAAGATAGTTACCTGCAGTAACACCTGTCCAGTTGAATGCATAAGGAGCGCTGTCGTCTTCACCTATTTTTGTTGATCCGTTAAAGAATTCTACTTTGCTGATGTTTCCGGAAGGCTCCACAGTTTTTATTTCAACGGTTATGTCAGCAGGAGTAACCATCAACGATTTGTAATTTGGAGCTGTAATGGAAATGCTTATTTTGTCAGTGTTTTTTTCCTTCCAAACTCCGTAACAGCTGCCTGCAGCCCACAGTTCGCGGGTTAATGGGTTAACCCGAATCACAAATGCCTCATTCACTCCATCTCCTTCTTGCGCCCCATTGTTTGTTCGGTTGTTTGGAGTGATATTTTCCCAGGTATTACCATAGTCCAATGATCGCTTAATACTTGCATCGGATTTGTATACATTTTTGCTCCAGCGGCATAAACAATTTTTGGATCCTGAGGGTCGACAGCAACCGAAGTGATTGGTCTGTTACCATATTGGTCCACTGGAGTGGCAGATGTTATCTCTGTAAGAGCACTTCCTTCAAGTTTATATAAGCGGTCGCCCGAAGTTACTATGTAAAGTTTACCTGAGAAATGGTCTACAGCAACATCAACTACATCGTAGGCCATTGTTTTAACAACCTTCCAGGTAATCCCTTTATCGGTCGACTTTACAACGTCTTTGCCATTACCTCCGTAAACCTCCTGTTCGCCAAAAAGGTTGGCTATAAACACTCCTTTACAGCCATTCATTGGGCTCCAAGAATCTCCCAAATCGTAGCTAACATAGTTGCTGAAATAAATTACATTAGGATCTTTTGGATCGCCACAGCCAACATCGAGACCCGTGCACATCAGAGATGATTCAGTAAATGTTTTTCCGCCATCGCGGCTGATAGTTAATTTCCCATCCTGATTCCATCCCGGAGAATTTTGAGTAACCAAAACTTTTTCGCTGGCCGCATAAGCTCCATAGGTAAATCCGCCCCATCCAAGATTGCTTGCATTGCAATACAACCATGTTTTCCCATTATCAGCAGTAAAAGCTCCGTTATAATCCTGGGAAGCAATGAACAATAAATCAGGATTTTGAATATTGAAATTAATATGACCTCCAACCAAAATACCATTATACCCATTGGAATCCCATGAAAAATTGACCCCTCCATCCTTACTGCCCGAAATCCAATCGCCCCCTAAAGCCCATACCTTTTGTTTATCCGTTGGGTGCCAGGTAAATTTCTGAAACCTGGTATTATATGGCATAAATGCATGAGTGTTGCTACGGGTGGATAAATTCCATGTTAAACCTGCATCGTGAGAATAATAAATTGGACCTCCCCAGTCGTTTTCTTTAAAACACAGCACCATAAAATTCGGATCAGATGGACTTATATTCAAGGATACCACATTTGTCGGTAGTGTCGAAGTTATGATCTGGTTAAATGTTTCTCCGCCATCAGTCGACTTAAGCAACTTATTGGCCGTAGTAAGATAAACCTCATCTGCACGGGTAACAATAACGTCCATATCAGTAATATCTTCAGAAAGCTTTTTGGAAAAGGTTTGACCACCATCCGTACTTTTAAAGAAACCATCTTTGTTGGCAATATAAACGTCCCCTTTTTCGGGATGTACTTTTAACAAACAATTTCCATAAGTGGCGTTAACTTTGCTCCAGGTTAATCCACCATTGTCTGATCGAAATATACCTCCGGCAGGATTAGCCCAATATGCTTTTGTAGAATAACCAAGGTTCTGATCAAAGCTTCCTTTAACAAATTCGACCTTGTCGAAAAAACTGCGATAACCGTGATAATTACTCTCAACCAGAACATGTTTCCAACTTGCTCCCATATCAGTTGTCAGATACAAGCCATGACTCTCGTTACTTATACTATTGCCGCCCACTGCAAGTGCTCTTTTGTTGTTATTCGGATCGATTGCAAAACCGGCATTTCCTCT
>JAAUTT010000136.1 GCA_012031335.1 Bacteroidales bacterium
ATCCCAGTTACGGTTTTTACATTTCCTTTATACTTGCAACATCTTTTTATGTGTCAGGCTAAGATAGTAATCAACCCTCAGGAATGTACTCAATAGGCTCAGGGGTTTAGTATAGCAGTATTTGGCCCTGTTATAAAATATGGTGCTCGCTTTGTGAAAGGTATTGGAGGCGAACTATTTCCTTTATCTGGTTCCCATAAAACTCACCACGCAGGTTGATGAAAAATCATCGTTAATTCTCTGGGTTGTAGCTTTATATTTTTCCTTAGGAAGATAAGCTTCGATATATGGCAAACCTGGGGCATAATAAAAACTCCCCAATGGTTTTAAGGAATTAAGAATTTCCATGTATTTGCGGGCATACAGGATATAATCTCCATCTTTCCGATTATGATGATTTGTAAAATGAAGAGCAAAAGACAGATTTGAAATAACTGTACCCCAATAATGTGGTTTAAAATCGTAATCGAGCCAATCGGCTTTAAAAATATAATCGGTTGATCTGCGGATCAGTCTTTCAATTCCATAAGCTTCAATTCCTTTATTACGTAAAAACTTACCAGGTGCGCACTTTGACCGCATCCAATATCCAATACAGGTTCGATAATTTCATCCAGATTCACGTTCAGCAGCTTTAGCTGAAACTCAGCTGAATATTCGGAACAAACAACCTCACTGGTTGCGGGTTCTTTTGAATTGTTTATTTCTTTAACAAAGCTGTTGGATTGCATCAACCAGTTTGTAAGTCTGGAAAGATGAGATTTTTGTATCCCATCAAAATTAACAGATTCAGATTTCAGTTCTTCAATAATTTCTTTCCACAAAAGTTTATAAAGGGTGCCTAACTCAAATGTATGAGATTCGCGCAAATCCATAAACTGATTATTAAGGCAGAAAGTATTTACAGCTTTTTCAGTCATTAACCTGATCCAGCTCTCTGCTTGATTTTCATCATCAATGCGGAGTAAATCCCACTTGTACTTTCGGATTATTTCTTTGGTTTCTTGCAAAAAGTGATTTCGAAAATCGAGGTTTTCGTAAAAAAGGTTCACCCTTTTATTTGCAGCGAATTGCTTGTGAATGCTATCAGTTAAAATTTCGGTTACAGACATATCTTTTAAGGATAATGTTAAAAGGTATTACTCATTATAAATCGAAAGATCACGATAACAAAGGTGGATTTAATCCATACCCGGTTAAAGTAGTAGTTAATTTTTTTGCTAATATACAAAAATATCAATGTAAAAATCAACTACCTTGATTTCATAATACTTTTTTACCTTAAAACATATTAATTCTATTAACGAAAAATACAGGCTGCTTTATTAGAAGGCAGTATATAAAATTTAACCTGCTGACCGATATATAGTTCTTTTTTTATTTTAATCGCTTCTTCCGAACCTTTACAAAGTTCAAATATCCCTTTTGGAGTTTTGATAAGTATCTCATCAAAAAATTCCCTAATGATTCCTGTTTCCATATCTATATGTATTTAATTTCGATTATTACTATCAATACATATGCCAATTTATTTATCAATTTAATTTTCAATCTTCTAGAATGAGGGGGATAGTTATCAGAGTAAAAAAAGTGTATCACACTGGAAACAAAAGTGGTCTCCCTGTACGATTACGTACATTCTCATTTTGAAAATTGAACAAACCGGCTTTTTATGCGTTTGTATGGCAAAACGATTAAAACTTAAAACTATGTCGTTCACACTGGAAATTGGAAAAAAAGCGCCAGATTTTACATTACTGGCAACTGATGGAAAAACATACAGTCTGAAAGATTTCGACAACTACAGGTTCCTGGTAATCTTCTTCACCTGTAACCATTGTCCATACGTTATCGGATCGGATGAAATAACCCGTCAGACAGCTCAGAAATATGAGGTTAACGGAGTAAAGTTTATTGGCGTCAACTCAAATAGCGCCAATACTTATGAGGAAGATAGTTACGACAATATGGTAAACCGTTTACAGACTTATAAGTTTCCATGGATTTATTTGCACGATGCATCACAAAAAACTGCCGAAGCCTATGGAGCATTGCGTACTCCTCACTTCTTTGTTTTTAACGAAAAAAGAGAACTGGTGTATACAGGAAGAGGTGTTGACCACCCCAGAGACACTGAGAAGATGACAGTAAATGATCTCGACAATGCTCTATCTGAGTTAACTTCAGGAAAGAAAATCAGCGTTCCCGTTACTAATCCTATAGGATGTAATGTTAAATGGGAAGGAAAGGATAAGCACTGGATGCCGGCAGAAGCTTGCGATCTTGTTTAAACAAAAGAGCGAAGAATAATCCTTCGCTCTTTTGTTTTCTATTTCTTTTCAGTAATTATTATTACGCTGCCGTTAATTGTCCCGACTTTCTTATGATCTAGCTTTTTAGCCTTTACAATTTCAATGGATTCGATGTTTTCGGGTAATATTTTCTCCATTTCCGCTTTAGTAATAATTTTTTCATCGTTTAGAATAAAAACTGGTTCTTCTCTGGCATTGGATCCATCTGCCTCTTCAATAATGATGACATTGGGGTTTATTTTCCCTCTTTTATTATTATCGACATAACCGGTTACAGTTGGACTATCAGCAGGAAAACCACTATCCAGGATAAATTTAACAGTAAGAACATAAGTTTTTCCAATTAAATCTTTAGGGACATTATTAAAAGTTTTTACGACTCTTTCAACTTCATTTCTCAATTCTGACTCCGAGGATTTACCTGATTCTACAGTCCTGATCGAAAAATGCTTTGGAGCATATCCAAATACAACTACTTCTTTCATCTCATTCACCCCCGAATTTTCTCCTTCAGTCTTTTCCTGAACTTCAACATATCCGGCTTTAAAAGAAATGAGGAGTTTAACAGTTCCTTTTACATTATTCTCCCGTGCGTCCTTAGGGTATAAAATGTTTTTTGTAATAAAACCCAGAAAAATTTCTTCTCCCATTTCTTCAGGAACACCTGGACTTTTATCTACAGTGAGTTTATTCTCCGAAACAACATGGGGAACTGCAGCTACCGAGGATTTATTCACTTCATCTACATAATTATCAGATCTAACTGCTTTTTCCGCTACGACAGGATTTAACCCTTCGGCGGGAATTACTTTAGGTTGTTTTTGAAATGAAGCAGTTAACAGAAGTGCAAAAATTAAACATACAGGAATTAAAAAATTATTTAACCTGTATTTCCGTGGAGAATTATTAGTGTTCATCATGGCAATTCTTTTTTTTAAAAGATTAGTATTAAAATTATTGGCCACAGCTGATTTTATCCCAACCACACTGAAGCTCAGAAGCGAATACTGATATTCCCGTGCATCTACACCCCGGTCCAGCATCTCTTTATCCACCAGGAACTCTAGATTTTCCATGATAGATTTTCGGATTAACCAGGCAAAGGATTGAACCACTGGAGAAAAACCAGCATTTCGGCTATAAAAAGGTCTACAGAGTGATACTGCCGGCTGTGTATCATTTCGTGCTGAACCATTTTTTCAAAAGAGGGATGTTGTTGAGTTTCTTTGCTGACAACCATCCAGTTAAGAAACGAAAAGGAGATACTTTTTTTGGGTTATCGCCATTTTCAAGCTTCCATAAGGTATATGAAAAGCATTTTTAATAATTGTATAAACCTGAAAATAAGAAATAAAAGACTTAATTATAAAAAACATCATCCCTATCAGATAAACTCCAACAATTATCTGTATCCACGGAATTCCATAATTTTCTGAAACATTTTCAACTCCAGTTACCCGATTGCCTTCCGCAATATAAGCAATTGTTATAGGCAAGGATGTAACGGAATTACTATAAACCGGTAAGTGTATCCATGGCAGTATAAAGGATAAAATTGAACTTCCGGTCAGGTAAACTCTGTTACGTATAAACTGCTTGTCCTTGGCAAGTAAATACTTATAAAACAAATAAAACATTATAAGCGCCGTGGATGTCTTTCCTCCAATAATCAGATATTGTATCATGACTTTTGCTCTTCTATCATTTTGAGAATTTCGCGTAAATCGTCGGCCGATAATTTCTGTTCCTGGGCAAAAAAAGTTACTACCTCTTTGTAAGAACTTTCAAAATAATTATTTACAAAATTCCCCAGGAAATTACCTGAGTATTCTTCTTTAGAAATGAGAGGGAAATATTCATAGGTATTCCCATAGGTATTGTGACCAACATAACCTTTACCTTCGAGACTGCGAATTAGTGAAGAAATGGTATTGATATGAGGTTTTTCTCCAGGAAAATTTTCAAGAATATCTTTAGTGAAGCCCTTTTCGATCTTCCAAAGCGAGAGCATCGCCTTTTCCTCTTGTCGAGTTAATTTTTCCATTTATAAAATTATTTGAAACAAATGTAACGAATTATTTCGTTATCAAACGAGTTTTTTCGTTATTATTTCAAATTTTCTTTTATACAACTGAATACCTGGGAACTATAAACTTTTTAAATAATATTTACTTCCATTTCAAGTTCAATTCGGAACATTTCTTTAACCCTCTTTTGAATTCGTGCAGCGAAATGAAGGATTTCGACTCCGGTGGCATCGCCGTAATTCACAATAACAAGAGGTTGTGTAGGAGAAAGTTCCCACATCGCCTTCCCTTACACCTTTATAACAGGCATTTTCAATAAGCCAGGCAGCTGGCACTTTAATAAATTTCTCTCCTGCAGCATAGCCCGGAATTTTTAGGATAATCTTCCTGAATTTCCTTATAAAGTGAATGTGCAATAACCGGATTTTTAAAAAAGCTTCCGGCATTACCAATACATAGCGGATCGGGAAGTTTTCGCCATCGAATAGCCGAAATCGCATCTCTTACAGCTTTAACATCGATCCTGTCATATTTCACCAATTCTTTCTCTACATCTGCATAATTTGTTTTCAAAACAGGATTTTTCCGGAGTCGGAACGAAACAGCAAAAATCAGGTATTCGCCTTTGGACGAAGTCTTAAAAATACTTGTCCGGTATCCAAATTCACATTTATCATTATGGAAAGTAACTATTTCTCCCGACTTAAGATCAAGGGCTTCCACGTTTGTAATGGTCTCTTTTACTTCCACACCATATGCACCTATATTTTGAATAGGACAAGCTCCTACATTTCCTGGAATTTGTGAGAGATTCTCAAGTCCGCCCCATCCATGATTTGTACAGTAACTAACAAATTCATCCCATACTTCTCCACACATTGCCTTTACGAAAATTTCCGAGTTATTCTCTTCTATAACTTCAATGCCTTTAATTTGAGGGTGCAATATCATACCATCAAAATCGGAGGTAAAAAGTACATTGCTCCCTCCTCCCAAAATCATTTTAGTTGGATATTGATTCCAATGCAATTTCACAAAACTCTGAAGTTCTGGTAAATTATCAATAACAACAAGCTGTTTTGCATTACACTTTACTCCAAAAGTATTGTATGTCTTTAAAGGAACGTTCTCAAGAATTTGCATATCGTAAAGCATGAAATTATAACAACCATGCAAAATAAGCTATTTTTTAAAAGCTTCGCTTTAAAACTCCTGCATATCTTTCCTGCTTCGGGACAATACTTTTTTTTACCTTAGCATGATGAAGAAAGTAATTGTATCGGTTACCAATGACCTTGTTACAGACCAAAGAGTGCAGCGGGTTTGTAATTCTTTGATGGAATGGGGCTACGATATTTTGCTCGTTGGTCGAAAGCTTCCCGAAAGTATGAATTATAACAAGCCATACCAGTATAAAAGAATGAAATTGCTATTTAAACGGAAATTTCTTTTTTATGCTGAATTTAATTTCAGACTCTTTGTCTTTTTGCTTTTCCATAAAGCAGATATTTTGGTTAGCAATGATCTGGACACTTTGCCTGCAAATTACCTGGCGTCGAAAGTAAAAAGATGTAAAATCGTTTTCGACAGCCACGAATACTTCTCAGAGACCCCTGAGGTTTATAAGCGTAAATTTGTAAGAGCATTTTGGTTGTTAATCGAAAAAAGGTTTATTAGAAACCTGAATGGTTATTATACAGTTTCACAAAGTGTTGCCAATATTTACAAAAAGAAATATAATATTGATTTTGAGGTTATTCGAAACGTACCTTTACAAATAAAAAATAAAATCAGTACATATATCTCTGAACCATTTATCATTTATCAGGGGAGCGTAAATGTTGGCCGTGGTCTTGAACTTATTATAAAAGCCATGCCCTTATTAAGACCATTACAGCTTGTTATAGCCGGAGATGGTCCTGAAATAGGTAAACTGAAAGATTTAACCGCGTCTCTTCTTTTGCAGGATACTGTAAAATTTACCGGGCGATTGCTCCCGGAAGAATTACAAGAAATAACATATCAGGCAATTGCCGGAATTTCCATTGAGGAACCAACAGGATTAAGCTACATTTCGTGCCTTCCAAATAAACTTTTTGACTATATCCATGCAGGAATACCTGTTCTTGTTTCTAACCTTCCGGAAATGAAAGCCCTAGTTACACATTATAAAATTGGGCTTATTCTGGAAGAACGATCGATAGAAAAAATGGCAGAAAATGTAAAAACATTGATAACTGATCAGGATAAAAGATTAACACTGGAAAAAAAATCTTGCCATTGCAGCTCAGGAACTTTGTTGGGAAAAAGAATCGCTTAAACTGAAAAGTATTTTTGAAAAAGTAAATCCGTCGCAATAAAATTCTATATAAAATTATAATATTAACTTGTGGAAGAAAGTTTTAGTTTCATCTAATTATTTACAAAGGGATACTACTTAATTTATAAATTAGCTAAGTTGTTTATTTAAAAAGAAAATCTATGATTAGGCACATTGTAATGTGGAGAATTAAAGACGATTGTGAAGGAAAGGATAAAAGGGCTACGGCATTACTAATTAAAGAAGAACTTGAATCGATGATTGGCAAAATCGATGGGCTTCGTTCCTTAGAAGTTGGAATAAATGTTAACACAAGTCCGGCAGCATTTGACCTTGTTCTGATTACCGAACATTCTACGCTCAGCGACCTGCAGTTTTATCAGGAACACCCGGCTCATCTGGCAGTTGGTGCTTTTGTTAAAAATGTAACCAAAGAAAGAGTTGTTGTTGATTATGGCTTTTAAAATTAACAGGTACTTTAACCTGTTATGAATAAAGACTATTACTATATTTTAAACCTTACCCCTCCTGTTTCCGAAGAGGAAATAAAACAGGCATACAGAACCCTTGCAAAAAAATTCCATACCTGATGTAAACCATTCTCCCGGGGCGCATGAAAAATTTTTAGAGATTTCGGAAGCATACGAATTTCTTTTGGAACAGCATAACCACTCCTCGGGCAATACCATTGAGTATAATGAAAATGACGAACACCTTCAGAATTATTTTGAGGAAATGCGTCGTCATGCCCGGGAAAGAGCTCAGGAACATGCCCGAATGAAATATGAAAAACTAAAAAAAGAACATGAGGCATTTCAGGAAAGTGGATTGTATGATTTGGTTTTAGTATTGGGATATATTGGCAGAGTAGGTCTCATTTCAATTTGCATTGGTTTAATTATAGGGGCGATAATACTAAGTATCGGATTTTCAGATACACCTATCATGGTAAGAGGTTTAATGGCTCTTGCCGGAGCCATTGGGTTATACCAAATTGTGAAAAACTTTAAAAAATTCATCTATGCCGGAAAATTCTTTTATAACTACAAACAGCTGAGAGCTTTTTTTTCCTTTCGAAACGCCGAAACCAACGAAAATTGTTTTTCACTCCAAAT
Source organism: Bacteroidales bacterium (assembly GCA_012031335.1). The sequence continues at coordinate 7,775 of JAAUTT010000136.1, forward strand.
TTAAAAGCCGATTCTCGTCCATATAAATTAAATATGATGAAGATTAAGGATATAAAACTTCACAATTATGGACCGGGGCAGCATGGCGTGGCGTTTAACCAGAAAAGTGAAACTCTGAGTATTCCTCGTTCCAAACATGCTTTAATTGTTCATTCAATAATTATTGTGGTAAAGTTTCTTTCATTGATTACCTGTCTGACTTTTCTTGATATTAACAGTTTTTTATGGAGAATTATTCTGGGGATATTTATGGGTGCCTTTTTCTCCAAAATTATACTAATTATAACACACACCAAATCTACAACTACTCATCTTTTTTCAGTGAGTATAATTATAAGGATATGTTTTTGGCTTTTCGCAATTTCACTTTCTACAGTTATTTATTTTCGGCCATTTAATATTTATACCCTTGAATATATAAATGGAATAATAGCATTTATGATATTGTTCGACACATTTTTGGAACAATTTTAAGTATCATTTCAAAAAATAGGTTCAAAAACCTGTTTCAGGCAACATCCGAAAGTAGAAGAACTGCTTGAAAAAAATATCAGTTTGGTTACGACATGCCAGTTTTATCAGTTTTTTATCCACTTTTTAAATGGTTTCTCGGATAGTCGTTGTTTATTTATAAGTAATGATTTACTTTTAATCTGTATTGATTAGCCCTAATTTAATTGATCATGGAAAGTTTATTCAGGAAGATTAACATTAACACACTAACAGAAACTATTTCAAAATTCTCAATGAGGACTGGGCCTTACTAACAGCCGGTAACATTGATAAGGTTAATACTATGACTATAAGTTGGGGAACCGTTGGCGTTTTATGGAATAAACCGGTTTTTTTTGCTTTCGTTCGTCCGCAGAGATATACCTTCGACTTTATTAACAGAAACCATTATTTTACAATATCATTCTTCGAGGAAGAATATAAAAAAGCTCT
>JAAUTT010000137.1 GCA_012031335.1 Bacteroidales bacterium
CATATCTTCATTTAAAATTTTTACTTAATAGCAAGGCTCCAAAGGTATCGGATAACTTCACAGTAAATTCCCTTCCTGAAGATGGCCTGAATACAGTTGTTTTAGATCCCAGAATTTCAGAGAAATAAGAAACTTCCGAAACATTATACCGAAAAGTTATATCATCATTATCCAGATCTTCGGCTAGTTTATGGACCTGCAATGTATAATCCTTAGTTGAATCTCCATAACAATATCCGGTAGGTTTCAGGATCAAACAGATAGAGTCGTATCTCGAATTTTCATCAATGCTTAATGATGAAGGAAGTGCCAGCTGAAAATAGGATGAAGCAGTTACAGTTCCGAAGGCCCCATCACTGTAACGCCCGGCCAAAGCCTTGGAATAACCCGATGTTTGTAAGGAATCGGCTTTTATGGTGTACGAAATTATGGTGGTGGTATCAACTACAATTACGCTGCTTTTTATATCTGTAAGGTCCTCTCCGATGGTAAAGGATGTATCGTTGGAGCAGGCAAACATTATTCCGGCCAGAATTATTGTAAGCATCAATCCTGAAAGCTTTGATTTAGTCATAATGAAATATTTTAAGGGATAAATTAACTGTGGAATTACTTCCTTAAAAATTCTATTAGACCAGACTTTCGTTTTTGCCGATATTCACCGCCTATTTCCCGATATTTCTTTCAATATAACCGAATCGCATAATATAGACACATATTCCTCTTTGATCGGTAAATAGATTTCATAAGTCTATTTTATTTCAGTCGCTGTTTCTTTCTTTCTAGGTTTGGCGCCATAATGTAAAATCAAGTTTATATGAACCGACTTAAAACTTCAATAAAGAGAAAATCAGGTTTTGTTTTCAGCCTGGTTATAGCGTGTAGTTTGTTTTTATCCTGCGAAAGCTCAGATGACGAGGACCTGGTGGGTAACTGGACAAAATCGTCCGACTTCGAGGGTGTAGCCCGTAACGAAGCTGTGAGCTTTGTAGTGGGAGATTTTGCCTATGTAGGGACAGGTTACAATGGGAAAAAACAACTGAGCGATTTCTGGAAATACGACAGTGATAATAAATACTGGACTCAGGTAGCCGATTTCCCAGGCAAAGCCCGCTACTCAGCTGTTGCTTTTGGTGTGGAAACAAAAGGTTATGTTGGAACTGGTTACGATGGAGATAATTATCTGAAAGATTTCTGGGAATACGATCCTGCAACCAACATCTGGACCGAAAAAGCAGAATTTGGAGGATCGGCCCGTTACGGCGCAGCAGGATTTGGGATCGACAGCAAAGGATACATCGGCACAGGCTATGACGATAATTACCTGAAGGACCTCTGGGAATATGATCCCACAACAGATGCCTGGACCCAGAAAGTAAGCCTTGGTGGGTCAAAACGCCGCGAAGCTTCGGTATTTGTTATCTCAGGTAAAGCATACATGTGTGCAGGGATAAACAACGGGTCTCTTGTAACCGATTTCTGGCAATACGATCCACAATCGGGGGCATGGACCGAACTGCGGAAAATTACAAATTACAGCGACGACAGTTACGACGACGAATATACAACGATTACCCGCAGCAATGCAGTTGGTTTTGCACTTAATGGCAAAGGTTATCTGGCACTGGGTTCTTCCAGTTCCCTGGTAAGTGCGGTTTGGGAATATAATCCTGTTTCAGATATCTGGGAACAGAAATCAGCTTTCGAAGGCACAACCCGAGATGGTGCCGTTTCATTTGTAATAAAGGACAGAAGCTTTATTACCACAGGTCGCAGCGGGGGTTATCAACTTGATGATACATGGGAATTTAAACCTGATGAAACTTATGATGACAAAAATTAAACTTATATCTGTACTGGTGCTGCTGGCTTTTATGGCAGCACTGGTATTTTGGTCTTTTACAAGCGAGAACAAAAAGAAAATAAAAAAACAGGGGGAGCTTTCACTCGAAACTTTCCAGACTTCTATAGGCTGGGGATATCAGATAAAGGTCGATAACAGAACTATTATTTACCAACCCTTTGTACCTGTAATAGAAACTCATACAGGATTTGCTTCGGAAAAAATAGCTGAAAATGCCGTTCGTATTGTAATGGATAAGTTAAAAAGAAATCAAAGTCCAATTATTACCTTAAACGAACTGGAATTAGCCGGTGTAATTATCTGCAAGCAAATGACAAATGCAAATGAATCTATAAATTGAAGTTATTCTTTCGGATCGATTCGTAAAACTGCTCTTTGTAATTATCTCCCACCGGAATCCATTTCTCACCTATTATAATCCGGTTTCGGACTATCGAATTAATTTTATTCAGCGACACAATATACGATTTGTGAACCCTCACAAACATATGAGCAGGAAGCTTCTCGGCCATATTTTTGAGGGAATTCAATGTGGTTACAGCCTTCCCCGACTCCAGAAATATTTTTACATAATCCTTTAACCCTTCAATATACGTTATATCATTCAGATCGACTCTCTGGGTATGATAATCCGATTTAACCAGGATAAAGTTTTCGGGTTGTTTTGCATCGGTGTTTTCAGCACGGTGATCCAAACGGGCACTTTTGAGTACAAAATATCGTATGCTTTATTTACCGCTTTCAGAAAGCGTTCAAAAGGAATTGGTTTTAAAAGGTAATCAACAGCATTGAGTTCAAATCCTTCCAGTGCATGCTCCGAATAAGCCGTAGTAAAAATGAAGTAAGGCTTTGTTTGTATGGAGTTTATAAAATCAATCCCCGAAACATTGGGCATATGAATATCCAGGAATATAAGGTCGACCTGCTCTGTGCGGAGAATATCGAAAGCCTGAAAGGCACTTGAACATTTACCTTTTAAACTTAAAAAGGTATCATTTAATATAATCTTCCATTACCTGCTGAGCAAGTGGCTCATCGTCAACTATAATACAGTTCATCCTTATTAAAAATGATATTTAACTCTACCTTGAAAACATCGCCTGTGTTAATAATATTGAGATTGCTGTTACTCCCATAAATAAGTTCCAGCCGTTTCTTCGAATTGGATAATCCTATTCCTTCCGGATCTTTTACCTGTTTCATACTGGGCTTTACAACCGGATTTTCGACAATCAGCCACAAATCATTTTTCGTGACTTTCAAAGCTATATTTATTGTACACTCTTTGGTTGAATCTATTCCATGCTTAAATGCATTTTCTATAAACGGTAACAACAAAAGTGGCTCAATTTTCTTGTCGTTCGTGTCTCCTTCCACCCAAAACCTGACTATTATATTCGACATCACTCTTAGTTTCTGAAGCTCAACATAATTTTGGATATATTCAACTTCCCTTCGTAACGGTACTTTATCTTTTTCCGATTCATAAATGATAAACCTCATGAGTTCCGAAAGCTTGATTATGGCTTCAGGTGTTTTATCCGACTTACTGATAGCCAGCGAATAAATACTATTAAGTGTATTAAAGAAAAAATGTGGGTTTATTTGCGATTTCAGAAACGACAACTCAGCTGTAAGCTTCTGATTCTCCATTTCCTTTCGCAGCTTTTCATTCTGATACCACTGCTCCGTTACCCGAATACTGGTTCCGATGGCAAGAAATAAAAAACATGAAGTCAGGTTCCGCAGTCCATGAAATGGAAACCTTCTTATGTTCTTCGAAATAAGAGAACCCTGCTGAACATTTTGTATTTTCAATCCAACGGGAAACATCATTGGCGGAGGTGTTGAGAGTTTGCCCAATCCAAGTGTAACAGCAAGAATTGTAATAATTGACAAGCTATATAGCAAGAACTTTTTTCGCGTTAGCAAATAGGGTACAAGAACAAAATAATTGAGATAAAAAAATAGAATGATTGGAACCCACAAAAGCAATTCATTTTTTATATTGATTTTTTATACCTGCAGGCATAAAAAAACTTCGGAATTATGATCAATACTCCCCACAAAAGCACATGTACCAAAATCAGAAAAATCCTTCTGTATGCATTCATAATTACTTGTTTATCCTGTAAATGTACCTATCGCGAAACAGTATACCTAAAAACTTAGAGTAGTGGGTCAGTTTTACCGATGAAAAGGCTCTTTTCCACTATAAATGTTCAAATTAACAAGTTTTATTATCTTATTACAAAGGCCATCGGCTCAATGGTAATTACCTGTCCTTCAGGCGTACGAACATGAATTGACTCAAATAACAGCCGGGAGTCTTCGGTTAGATTAATCAGAAAATTTTTAACTGCAGGACTAAAGTTTTTGCCCGGATTTGAAATACGCCGCTCTCCTCCCTCCCCGGTCTTAACAGAAAAATCCAATACTTCAAAACCATACATTTCAAATTCTATTGGACTGTTTATTTCAATCCCATCGGCCAGCTGAAGTGCCGAGCGTGCAATAATACCTCCGTGCATCCCATGTATACTGGCTGTGGGAACAGGCAACCTCCGCACAAGAAAATCCGACCGGGCTTCTTCCTTTATTTTACCATGACTGTTTTTTATTATCACCTTCAAGGTGCATATACCTTCGTTAGAGGGAATTAAAAAATAACTGCCCGATTTTTCTCTTATAATTCCATTGTCTGTTTCGAAGTAAATGGAATCGCTCTCTTCCTTATCTGTAATAATAGAAACCGGATTCTCCACCTGCAGATAAAGAACCTCCAGCTCTTCCTGCTTCTCAGGTGCAACAGAATCGGATTCCAAAGGCTTATCCAGCAGCAGGCTCATTATTCCGGCAATGCATCCTTCTTTTCCTTCGCGCGATGAAATAACAACCTGATAACTCCCTGTTCGCGGAGCTGTAAACCCGAAGGAATTATGGAAGGTGTTTTTCCCTTCATCAAATGTGCCGCCAAGTAACTGCCCATTATTGTATACCTGGAGTATTGCCGTATTCATCAATGCCTTATCGCTCGCGATGTTAACCTGGTAGCGATTGTCACTCTTTAAAAATATATTGAATTTTGCTGAAGGCAGAGGTTTGCGAACAGTTCCCTTCTTTAGTTTCACCTTGAATTCACGAACAAAAATGGCCTGCGATCCGCTTTGAGCCATGGCAATTTCAACCAGCTCATCACCACATTGCCCCGAAATAGTCTGCAAGGAAATTGCTAAACTCACTAAGAAAATCAGAACTGTCTTCATGGCTTCTTATTTTTATTTTTTTTGAACTGTGAACCAGTATTTCTGCTGATATCATCACGTTAAATAATTTTCTGTTTAACTGAAACCAGGTATTCGATACGGAATAATGCCAGGTATTATTTCCCGAAAACCGGTTAAATCCAATCCGCTGACCATAGTCGAGTGTTCCCTCCGATATTTCACCGCTACTTTCGCCTGTTTCTTCCTTATCAAAGTTTGTTGTATTAATAAAATGTGCATAGTCGCCGGGATAAACACCTTCCATGGCTACAAACGCGCCGTTCCCAGGAAACCTGATGTTATACCCCGAAATATCCACTTCAAACCAGCCCCTTCTTTCGTTGGGTTTCACCACAATAATATCGGGCAGAAGTTCTTCGCCCGGGCAACCCAGGCTATCGTTTACTCCATAAATTCTAATCCTGAATGGTGCGTCGGTATTTCCTTTACCCGACAGATAAAAATTCACTTTTTTAAAGCGACCCGAAACATTTTTTCTGTTTTCGATGTAAAGTGCCACTTGTTGACCATGCGTATCCAGATACAGGGATCCTGTGGCAATTCCACGGTTTCCGGCTCTTTCTGTTATTGGCCGTTTAGCCACAAATTCAACAGTATCAAGCGCCAGTGGCCGGGCGATGAGGTAAATTTTATGGTAATCGAGCGAAACAAGATATTTTACACTAAATACCCGTGGTTCGAAACCTATACAAAAAACAGCGATACTGTCGTCCAAATCTTTTGATGTGGCACTAATTTCAAACTTGCCATCAATAGCTGCCACACTTCCTTTTCCCGATTGTTTGAACTGCATACTTGCAAACTCAACCGGCTGGTCGCTGCCCGAAGCAATTAAAACGCCTCGTATAGTGAAAGATTTTATCGGTGTTGGTTTCCTTTTCAGTATCACCTGATTGGAATAACAGGTGTAGATAATCTCTTCTCCATAAAAAAGGTCAGCCAGAAGTTTATGGAGCGAAATTCTGTCGATATTCAACGAAACCTTCTTCTCCATAACGCTGAGGTTTCCGGCATAGGTAAAATAAACTCCGGTGGTTTCACTTATCTGGTCGAGTACGTTTTTAACCGGCAAATCTTTCACATGAATAACAACTTCGCGGTTCAGTATGTCCTGGCCAAAAACTGAGCTAAGGTTAAGCAGCAATAAAAATATGATGGTTTTAGGCATCATTTCTTTTTGCCAATATTATAACCACTTTCAGTTTTAATAACTTCAATATTATCGTTAGCCATTTGCAAAATTTTCACAATATCGTCGGCCGACTGGTTAATTATGGTAGTACTGAAAGGTTCATTTTTTAGTGCACTGTCAGTCACCGTGAAACTGATGCCATAAAAATCGCTGAGCTTTTTTGCTACCTCTATAAAGGGCGTTTCACGAAATTTCAATATCCTGGTTTTCCATGATAAAAAATTCTCATCAGTTATATTCTCTAAATCAATAGTTTCTTTATTCATAGACACCGAGGCTTTCTTTCCTTTCTCCACAATTTTTTCGAGCGGAGAAGAATTTTTACTGAATATTACTTTCCCTTCAGTAACTGTTAATTCGTTTATGGATTGAATTTCGTTCGCTTTAGGTTAAACGCTGTACCCAGCACTTTTACAGTCGAAAACGCAGTTTCAACAACAAAAAACCCTGGAACTGTTTTTAGCTACCTGAAAATAAGCTTCTCCTTTGAGTTTAAGTACATATGAATTTCCTTTCAATTCAGGAACCGAAAAGTGTGCTGTTTTGGTTTAACCAAAACTTCACTCCCGTCTTCGAGTTTAAATGTTTCTTATTTCGTTTTCGGTATTTACTGTTTTATAGGCTATTTCAGTTTGCTGATTGTTTTTGCTTAACAAATAAAAAAACAATAGTGGAAGCATAATCACTGCGGCAATCGCAGCTATTTTTGAGTATATGGTTAAAGTTTTATTCTTTAATTGTTTGTTGTTATTCATTCCAAGCCTGGCATGCACTTTTCCCAAAGCGTCTTCAGTTTTATAAGGAACATTTTCCGCTTCGAGGCTTCTTTCCCATACAAACCTGGCGCTATTAAACAGTTCCTTGTTTTCGGGAGAGAATTCGCTCCACGATTCAATACTCTCTTTCTCAGTATCTGTGCACTGGCCTGAGAAATATCGGGCAAGATCTATGTCGGAATAATTATTTTCCATTCCAGTTATTTTTATAAGTATTCCATTTAGTTTTTTTCATGTGATGCTTCCCCCAAACAATACCCCCAAAATAATTAATAGTTTTTTCCACACAGGTACCAAATACTCCCGAAGTTTCTGAAAAGCAATTCCCATCTGGTTCTCAACAGTCTTGGGCGAAATTTCGAGATACTCGGCAATTTCTTCGTATGTTAAACCATCGTAACGACTTAACGAAAATATTACCCGGCATTTCTCGGGAAGCATGTTTAAGCCTTTACGAACCAAATCGTTAATTTCATTATCCGAAAGAGTTCTCTCCGATATTAATTCATCGGCATGCAAATCGAGATATTGCTGTTCATATTGTTTTCGGGTGTTGACTTTCCTCAGAAACATCAGGGCATTGTTACGAACCATCTGATAAAGATAGGCTTTCAGGGAACGTGTTATGGCAATGCTGTTCCTTCCTTCCCAAAGCGAGATAAAGGCAGTTTGAACGGCTTCTTCCGACTCGTCCCGATCACCTGTGTACAAGTACGCAAACCGGCACAGGGTCTGATAATACTTCCGGAATAAAGCATCAAAAGCATCCTTTCGTCCCTGGATAAGTTGCTGGTATAAGAGTATATCGGGATCGGTATTCAACAATGAAGAATTAGGTTTCACTCAAAAGTAATATTCTCCCTGAAAAATAAAAAAAGTTATTTTTTGCCGAAAAAAATAATTATGCCATAACGATATTATAGAGAAAAGCTTACTTTTGTGAAAATTAAATACAATACATTATGAACCTTTCAATTATCCTGGGCATCGTTGGACCATGGCAAGTGATCCTCATTCTTCTCGTTGTTATTTTACTTTTTGGTGGTAAAAAATTACCGGAACTTATGAAAGGTATAGGTCAGGGGATGAAGGAATTTAAAAAAGCAACTAAAGCAGAAGAGACAGATAAATAATTACCGATTATTTATTAATTTAAACAACCTGTCATGTTTTTATGGCAGGTTTTGTTTTTTAATATCAACAGATAATGGTGTTTAAATCTGCAGCTTTATTCAGGATTTTGATTTTTGGGTTTGTCTTTTTTCCGATTTGTGGACTCAAATCCCAGCAATTTAAAACCAAGGATTCCATTCCCGTTTTTCCGGATATCGTATATGAATTTCGTTTTGCCAGGTTGCATCAAAACTCAGCTATCGATCTTGAATTCAACTCACAGGTAAAGAAGTATATCGAAATATTTACTATTCAGCGCCGAAATGATATATCGAAAATTTTAGGTTTAAAAGATTATTATTTCCCCATTTTTGAAGAATACCTCGATAAATATGGCCTTCCGCTCGAACTTAAATATCTGCCTGTAATTGAATCGGGGCTGAACCCACTTGCC
>JAAUTT010000138.1 GCA_012031335.1 Bacteroidales bacterium
GTTCGATAACATTGTTTTCGGAAGCAGGTCTGGCCCATTCCTGTTCCTCACCACCACTCTCCTGAATAGCATTGTCACTCAATCGCTGTTGTCGTGCAAAGTTAATCAGATCGTCTACCGACGTTGTTGCAGTAGCACTATTCCCTTCTTGTTGTTCGCTATCAAACATATTGGATATTTTGGTTTTGAAATCGGCAATAGATCGTTGATACACTCTAAGTCGTCCCGTAATTTTGGGCTCACTAGTCCCAATCACCTCCGCTAACCGGACCGAATGCACATCGGAGATTTGAACAGTGTTCTCCGCGTCTTGTTTCCCATGGGCCAAAAAGACGCTTAAACTTTTATTAAAAATATTGTAGACCCCTTTAAAACTTTTCCCCATACCAATAGGCCAGCTTAAAAGAGCGGCCTTTATTTGGAGCTTATTTTCGATCTCATCGATCAAGTCAAAGGGGTCTAAACCCTCCCGGTCCAGCTTGTTGATAAACGTGATCACCGGCGTGTGACGCATACGGCATCACTTCCAAAAGTTTTTCGGTTTGGGGTTCCACGCCTTTGGCGTGGTCAATCACCATAATGGTGCTGTCCACCGCGGTCAAGGTCCTGTAGGTGTCTTCGCAAAAATCCTGGTGGCCGGGCGTGTCTAGAATATTGATTTTACAGTCGCGGTATTCAAAACCCATTACCGAAGTAGCCACCGAGATACCGCGCTGTTTTTCAATCTCCATAAAATCGGAGGTACAGTACGCTTTATTTTATTGGATTTCACCGCCCCGGCCACATGAATAGCGCCACCAAACAATAAAAGCTTTTCTGTTAAGGTGGTTTTCCCTGCATCGGGGTGACTGATGATCGCGAATGTTCTTCTTCTTTTTATTTCGTCTATAAATCCCATTTTCAAATATTTGACCTCAAAAATCCCACCCGGGAATTTGAGGTGCAAAAGTAACATTTTTTAAGATATTTACCTGTCAACCCATAACTGCATAATGAATTTCCTTTTACCCCATATTTATAAACAATTATATTTCATTTTATATGTTTTATAATTTTATACCCCTTATTAAAATTATATTTAATATTTTTATTAAAATATATTTATTAACATTTACCCCTATATTATTTCATATAATATTCACAAAAAACAAAAACAATGACAACATCCACTTCTCAAATAAATGACTCCGGATTATTTCGAGGGTATTTTTTAGGAGATACCCTTCTGGATGAAGTTTTTGAACAAAACTCAGCTGCGAACCAAAACTATAAAGACCTTCTGAAATATTACCAGACTTATAATCAGGATGAGTTTAAAATATTAAATGAATATGCTAAAAAAAGTTTCCTTACCCGTGGAATAACTTTTGCCACCTATACCAATAATCCGAAGGGTAATGAGCGCATATTCCCCTTTGATCTGTTTCCAAGGATTATTCCAATGAATGAGTGGCTTACCCTGGAAAAAGGACTTATTCAGCGGGCAAAGGCCATTAATTTATTTCTGCACGATATATACCATGAGAATAAAATCCTGAAAGATAAAGTTATCCCGTCCGATCTGATTTTTTCCTGCGGAAACCTGAACCGCTATATGCAAAATGTAACGCCCGTGGGCGGTGTTTACAACCATATTTCGGGTACCGATATTATAAAACACAACGATGGTAACTTTTATGTTCTGGAAGATAATGTTCGCTGCCCGTCGGGAGTCAGCTATGTGCTCGAGAACCGGGAAGCCATGAAGAAAAACAATTCCCGGAATTTTTTTCGCTCTATAAAACCTGTCCCGTTTCGGGATATGCTGAAGCACTGCATAATATAATGCGCTCTGTAAGTCCTGATAATGTCGACAAACCTGTTTGTGCCGTTCTCACGCCAGGCGCTTATAATTCGGCCTACTACGAGCATTCATTTCTGGCTCAGGGTATGGGGGTGGAATTAGTTGAAGGCAGAGACCTTTTTTACTGAAAACGATTTTGTTTATATGCACACGGTATATGGGCCAAAAAAGGTGGATGTGATTTATCGTCGGGTAGATGATGAGTTTATGGATCCGCTGGTATTCCGCTCCGATTCAGTGCTGGGAGTTCCGGGATTAATGAGTGCATACCGTAAAGGCAATGTTTCGCTTCTTAATGCTATTGGTACCGGAGTTGCCGATGATAAAGCTATTTATACATACATACCCGAGATTATTAAATATTACCTGGATGAAGATCCGATTCTGAGCAATGTACCTACATACCGTTGCGATGTCGAAACTGAACGGAAGTATATCGAAGAGAATATGCATAACCTGGTGGTAAAACCGGTTGATCAGTCGGGTGGATACGGAATATTTATCGGCAGCCAGGCCACCAGAGAGGAAATTAGCCTTCAAAAGGACAAAATTAAAGCACATCCACGAGGTTTTATTGCACAGCCAATCATGAGTTTGTCCGTTCATTCCACTTATATCGAAAAGGAAAATGTGTTTCAGCAGCGGCATATTGACCTGCGAACATTTACGTTGCTGGGTAAAAATAAAGCATTTGTGCTAAAAGGAGGATTATCGAGAGTTGCCCTGAAAAAGGGTAGTCTCATTGTTAATTCTTCACAGGGAGGTGGTTCTAAAGATACATGGGTAATCGAATAACAATACTATGCTTTCACGGGTAGCCGATAATTTGTTTTGGATGGGTAGGTATATCGAAAGAGTCGAGCATTTGACAAGGTATCTCAATGTTCAGTATTTCTCATCCATTGAAGTACCTTATCCACAATTGCGGGAAAGAGCTTTGTATTCCATCCTGGATTTGGTGAGTCAGAAATGGAGAGAATCGCGTCCCTCAGAGGAAGAAATCCTTGTTTCTGTTGCCTTTAACGAAAGAAATCCCGAATCCATCCTTCAACTGTTTATTATGGTCGCGAAAACGCACGTAGTGTGCGCGACTCAATTTCTGCGGAGGTATGGGAAGCAATAAATCAAAGTTATCTTTTTGTTTCGGCATTTTTCGCTCGATTTTTTATAAAAACCCGCGGTTTTACATGAATTCACATCACAAGTTATAAACAACAGTTCGATTATTCGAGGTAAAATACATCATACCATGCTGCATGATGTAGCCTGGAATTTCATTCAGTTGGGTATGCATCTTGAGCGATCTACTCAGCTCATCAGGATGTTAATTAGCAAACTCACTGAAATAAACGAACTTCATGAGTATAAGGTAGGTGAAGCCCTGGAAATTCAACAATGGAACATCCTCCTCGATTGTGCGGAAGCCCGGGACATGTGCCGTAAGTTTAATAACGCCTCTCCCGACAGGTTGCTTGCTCTTGAGTTCCTTTTGCTAAACCCGCGATTCCCAAGATCGGTGGTGTATAATCTTACTCATACTCTAAATTTCCTTGGAAGAATTAATCCCACCAAATTGAACCATAAAGGCTCTTTGGAGTTTAAGGTAGGAAAGATTATAAATCATTACCAATATCTCGAAATAGAGGATATTCAGAACAATATGATTCCTTTTTTAGAAGAAAGTCGGAAAAATATATATCAGATATGCGATTTAATTGTAGACGAATATTTTAGATATTAATGAACAAGTATCAGGTAAGCTATATAACAGACAATTATTATTCACAGCCAGTTCATAAGGCTGTACTTGAATTTATGGTATTACCCGAAAAAACATCTTCTCAAAACTATTACGATCTAAAGATTGAAAATTCACTGGGAATAAATGCTCAATTTTCGCATTCGCTGTTTAATGCCAATTTGCTCAGGTTTAATTTACAAAAGCCTTTTTCAGCATTTGGAATGAAGGTTTCCTTTACTGTAGAGAAGGAGGTAATTAACCCCTTTGACTTTATAGAATTGTCATGTGAACTCGAAAATAAAATGTTGCATGAGCTGACATTTATGATTTCGAATCACAACTTTTTATCGTTAAGCCGTTATACTACTCCCGAAAAACAGGATATTCCCTGCATCATTATGCGTCAGCGTAACGAACCGGTTTTTATGTATCTGCAAAGGTTAAATACTTTCGTGAATGGATTTCTGAAATACCAAACAAACTCAACAACCACTCAAACCATGATTGATGATATTCTCCTTCATCGTAAAGGAGTTTGTCAGGATTTTGCTCATCTGTTTATATGTCTTGCGAGAATCAGTGGCATCCCTGCACGGTACGTAAGCGGATATCTCGACCAGGGTTCCGATTTAGCAGGAAGTGCTGCACTGCACGCCTGGGCCGAAGCTCTTATTCCAGGTATTGGCTGGATAGGATTTGACCCTGCCAATCGACTGGTTGCCAACGAACATTATATTAAAATCGCTCATGGCGTTGATTATGCGGATTGTATGCCTATTAAGGGAGTGCTTCAGTTTGCCGGAGAAAGTAATACTAACTACTTTGTTAATGTTAAAATGAAGAACGAATTAAATTACATTCAAAACCAGGTTCAATCGCAATGACATACTGTCTCGGCATTAAATTGAAAGAGGGAATTGTGGCAATTTCCGACACACGTATCACATCGGGCACTGAAACTTCTGTTGCCGAAAAATACATTATTTACGAACATTCCGGTGGCCAGTTTTTTATTATGACATCCGGATTACGCTCCGTCCGTGATAAAGTGGTAACCTACTTTAGTGAGTCGCTTCAAAAAAAAAGCCTGAACTGGAAAAACTTTACAAAGCTGTTAACCTGCTGGGAGAGCAAATCAGAAAGGTAGCCCGGGAAGACAAAAAAAACCTCCTGGAGGCCGGTCTTGCCTTTAACCTTTATATCATTATCGCCTGAAAACTGAAAGGCGATAACGAACATAAGATGTTTCTGCTGTATCCTGAGGGTAATTGGGTCGAAATTGACAATTATTCAAATTTTACCATTATTGGAAATTCAGGTTATGGAAAACCAGTGCTGAAGCGCACAGTACATTACGAATCATCAGTGCGTTTTGCCTTAAAAACCGGATTCCTTTCCTTTGATTCCACACGGGTTATCGCAAACGATGTTGGATATCCGATAGATGTAATTATTTATAAACATGATAAACAGCAACTTCATGTGCGCCGTTTGGAGCAAAAAGAAATGGAACCTATTTCCAAAATGTGGGGCGAATTGCTGGTTCAGTCGGTAAACCAGGTACCCGACCAATGGATGGATGAATTTATCTGACCATAATAACAGATACAACCGGGAACAAATAGATACCAAGGAGAAATCAGTCTACCTTTATTAGAGCTAAAATATTTAACTTTGCGCCTCAGAGATTTTACCTATGGATAAAGTTAAAAAAGAGGGCCGCTATCAGCGGTTGTATTCCCAAATAGAAGGGTTGATGAAAAAATGCGAAAACCCTGTTTCTCGCATGGCTACTATGGCTGCGGTTCTACATCATAAAATGGATGATTTTTTTGGACAGGTTTTTATCTGGTTCACAATGATCGACTATTGGTTGGTCCTTACCAGGGACCAGTTGCCTGTCAGGAGCTCGAAAAAAATAAAGGCGTATGCTGGGCTGGAATTAATGGTAAAAAAACGGTGGTGGTGGAAGATGTACATCAATTTCCCGATCACATTGCCTGCGATTCGAGATCAAATTCTGAAATTGTTGTACCTCTGTTTGATAAAAGCGGAAATATTATCGGAGTTCTGGACATCGACAGCAAGGAATTGGCTACATTCGACGATGTCGATGCCCGGGAACTCGAAAAAATTGTGATGTTGCTGTTTTCCTGATCAGAAAAATAAAGCAGCGCCAAACACCCACTGACTCATTCTGCTGTCGAACGATCGGGTTTGGCCGGCAATTGTAACACCATCGCCCAAACGGCTCAGATTACCTTCATATTTAACATCGAGAGCAAGTTTCCAGATATCGAGGCCAATGCCAGCCTGGTAACCAAATGTTGCAGAGTTAAACTTATCACTGAAGTTATTTATATCTTTAAGCTCCGATTTGCTTTTGATAACAATACTGGCAACAGGTCCAACTCCCAAACGAACTGGTCCCCATTTGCCTCCAACCAGCACAGGAATTTCGACTTTTGAAAATTTCTGATCTCTCAAAGTGGATCCATTAACATCCGAAACTCTTAAAACACCTCCGGAGGTGGCAAATAACAATTCGGGTTGAAGGAAGAACTTACGAATCTGAATCTGACTGACAAGACCAACCTGAAAACCAATCTTTGCATCATTTACCGTTTCAATTGTATAATCGCCGGCACTTACTTTGTCGGCTTCGAGCGTGGAAGAAGTAATACCTGCCCTTACCCCGAATTTTATCTGGCTTTGGGCGTTATATGCCACAAGAATGGCAAAACATGATAACAGAAGAATTCTTTTCATTTGTTTAAGGTTTTAGTTCAAAATTAAAACTAAGTTTTTAATAAGTTATTTTGATAACAGGATTAAAATAATCAACTCTAAATCTGTTAATGAATCTAACCTTTGAGATAAAGTTTTGTTTTAGCATTATTGCCATTTTAATCTTTTCCGGTTAATAAAAATAAAACGGATCTTTTACCGTATATTTTTTCAGGAATTCTTAATCTGTGCATGTTTCATAATTTCTAAATTGTGTATTTTAATGAAAAAAACAATACTCATGCTTTTTGTGCTCATATTAATCATAATGCTCATTGTAGATGTTTATTCTTTCAAAGGCATTCGCATGCTAACTGAAAATCTGCACCAAAATTTTTGGAGAAAAGCAATTTACATCACTTTTTGGGCAACTACTATTCTCATGGTCCTGGCTATGGTATCAGGTTACTTCTTCCGAAGCAGCACCCGTAACCCGGCAGTTTTCACGTGGTACTATTATATTTTCGGTTTATTCCTTATTTTTTATATTCCCAAAATTCTTTTTGGATTATTCCATTTAACTGAAGACATAATTTACGGTATCACCTATGTTTTTCAAAAAATATTTCAGTCAAAAACAGCATCACATGCTGGTGGAGAGCCTATTACCCGTGTGAAATTTATATCACAAACAGGCTTAATTCTTGCTTCCATTCCTTTTCTTTCTTTTATATGGGGAATTGTCCGCGGACGGTTTAATTTCCAGGTTGAGCCTGTAAATGTGGCGTTTAAGAATTTGCCAAAACGTTTTGATGGCTTAAAAATAGTTCATATTTCAGATATTCATATTGGCAGTTTCCAGGGATTTGAAAACCAGGTTAAGGAAGCTATTGATATGATAAATGCACAGAAACCTGACTTGATTCTGTTTACCGGCGACCTGGTTAATAATTTCTATGAGGAACTGAACGGATGGTTGCCAATTCTGTCTAAAATGGAAGCCAAATATGGTAAGTATTCAATTTTGGGTAATCATGACTATGGCCATTATTATAACTGGTCCTCGAAAAAAGAAATGAATGAAAATTTCTCAAGAATAAAAGAGGCACATGCTCAAATGGGTTTTAAGCTTTTGAATAATGCATCGGAAGTATTTGAATTGGATGGAGAAAAAATTGCCATTATTGGTGTCGAAAACTGGGGCTTACCCCCATTTCCCCAAATTGGTGATTTTAAAACTGCGGTGAAGAATGTAGAGGATATTCCTTTTAAAATACTTTTATCGCACGATCCCACACATTGGGAAGAGAAAATTCATGGTAAAACAGATGTGGCAATAACATTATCGGGGCACACCCATGGTATGCAGTTCGGAATTCAGGTAGGTAATGTAAAATGGAGTCCTTCACAGTATAAATATCCCCGTTGGTCGGGTCTTTATAAGGAATCGGGTCAATACCTTTATGTAAACCGAGGATTTGGTTACATAGGCTACCCGGGGCGAGTAGGAATGCCTCCCGAAATAACCGTACTGAATTTGAATTCCGCCTGATTTACTTGTTTGCTCCAGGGGTAGTGGCCGGTTTTTTATCCTGCATTTTTCCCAACTGTTCCATGCCTTGAATTTTCATTGTTTTCGATAATTGAGCAATGTTTTTCAAGTCAATATTTCCCTGAATTGAGATAAGTGTATTATCTTTTCCTCCCGCAATCAGCAATAATTCGATAATTTTCCCCTGGTATTCCCGCACCATAAATCGAACATCCTGCCCTTTTTCCTTGATTATCATAAGCTCTTTATACTCTTTAACCGGTAAATCCTTCATAATCTCGGAAGAAAAATTGACTCCTTTGGGAGGATTTTCGTTATCAACAGCCAGAATCCGGATACTTTTCAAGCTTTTAACCAGATTATCAAAGTCCTTGTCATCGGTTTTCACATCTTTAAACATGCTGAACATATACTGTGTGATGTAAACCGTAGTAAATCCGTCTTTTTCAGCATACCGGTCGAAAAGTTTGTCTACGGCCGATGTTTGTCCCCAACTCATCAGATTTACTGATATCAGTAATATAGATAACAGATATTTCATTTTCTTGATTTTTATAAATTATGCAATGAAATCAATTCATTGTAGTGATATTATTTAACTGATTCTTCTTCATATTTCGACATAAGCTCGAGATTCTTCAACCCTGAACCAAATGTTGAAAATATCGACATTTCGTTTGATGCTTCTTCAATTCGTGATACCGTTTGAAGTTTGTCAGTACCCTTATTTAAAGTTTGAGAAACATATAACAAACTTTCTTGGCTTCAAGATAAGCTATTTGAGGATCCTGATAGGTGTCTTCCAGATTTGCATTGCTGTTT
>JAAUTT010000139.1 GCA_012031335.1 Bacteroidales bacterium
TTTCGGCAATAATCAGCATTCCTTTTTCGTCGAGATAATCGTACACCTCTTTGGGCAAAGGCAGGTGCGACAACCGTGTAAGATTACATCCAAGGGTTTTCATGTTATCGATGTCCCGTTTGTAAACTTCGGCTGGCAGCGTATTACCTGTGAGGCGATCATCAGCTACCCAATTCAATCCCATAGCCCTGACAGATTCGCCATTGAGTAAAAATTTTCCGTTTACAACTTCGGCCTTCCTTATCCCGAAACGATCCTCAAGCACATGAACCACTTTATTCCCCTTTTTCAACTGCAGTTTTAATGTATAGAGATTTGGAAAATCGAAGTGCCATAGTTTTACTTCTTTCTTTGACAGGGTAAACTCCATTCCTACCTTCTGACTTACGTTGCCATTCAGAGCCACAGTGGTAATCCCTTTTTTTAATGACTTTCCCGCCGAAACTCATTTCATATTCGAGCGAAACATGTTCCTTTACTTTGCTCCCGTTGAATAAAACTGAACTTACAGATATGCTGGCGGTTCCCTTTTTCAGATCAGGAACGGCCACAATATGAGCAGTCTCAACAAATTCCTGATTATTCACCACCAGAGTTACGGGCCGCCTTATACCTCCCCAGCTCCAGTAAGCTCCACTCCGGAAGGTATTATCGGCACAAACCACCAGCGTGTTTTTTGCTCCGTTTTTTAATTTACCACTGATATTAATGTTGTTAGAAAAAAAATCCGCCGGTAACATTGGCAATTTGTTCGTCGTTGAGCCAAACTTTGTAGTCGATCCCTACTGCTTCAAAGTTCAGACGTACAACTTTACCATCAACCCCCGAAGGAGTTTCAAAAGTAATCCGATACCAGCCTTTCCCGATATAATTCGCATATTCGTTACGGATATCCCAATTCCCGGGTACTTCCATTTTATCCCATCCCGAATCGTTGAAATTACTTTCAAACCAATCTTGTTCTTCGCCTTTGTTGTAATAATCGGCTTTAAAATTCCAGGTTCCATTCAACGAAATTCTTGTTTCGGAGGAATTGGAATTCACAACATTACCTGCCTTAACGATTCCTAAGAATAAGGAAAGTACCAGCAGAACCATTTGTAACTTTGCCATTTGAATTAGATTGATGTTTTTATCCCGATTATTTCTTTTATATATGGCTTCTGGCACCTTCATTTAAGTCCAGAGAAATCCTTGCAGCCTGTTTGACCAACAAATGCCTGATGTTAATTTTCTTTGATCATTATTTCAACCTCTGACTTCCTAAACTCCGGAGTGACTTTCAGAGAAACCACCTTTCCATCTTTTAAAATACCTTCAACGGTTGTGTTGTAAGGAGCGTGAATTTTAAAGGATACATCCCACGTTTTTAGGCCATGCCGGAAACAGGTAAATCTTTGTGCCATCGGTTTGCATCAGCATTTCCTGAAGGCCAATCATACCCGAACCTCCCCAGTTGTGATCGGGAACCCAGTCGTGACCTGGGCCCCAAAATGTTGGGAACCTCCGTTCGGAGTTCTTTTAGTTTTTTAATGGTGATTTCAGCTGCTTCATCAGTCAATCCCAAGCGGGCACAGAAAAATAGCATCCCTGATGCCCAACTTATATGATTTTTTTTGGCGAGCCTCATCAGTTCCGTATTTCCATGTATTGATGGCAACATCCAGGTCGGGCTTGCCAATTCCATACATCCCAAAAGGGAAGACCGGATACAGTTGCGGTATTTCCTGGTTGTTGATACGTGCCCATGCCCATGCAGGCGAAATGGTTTTATGCCCCTCCTTTTCACGGAAAGCAATTGCCGGGATGCGTTTCAACATTCCTTCCCAGTGTTTCCGTTTATCTGCTGACAGATATTTATCAGGAAGCTCCAGCAACCGGTTCAGAACGGTTTGCAGACCGGCAATGGTCGAAGTTGAATTGTAAGCCATTTTGTATGTTTCGGCCCCGGTACCAGGATATAAAATCAGTTTTCCTTCGCCATCCAGCGCCTGCCTTCCACGCGAAAGTGCTTCCCATTGGTAATGTTCATCGAAAAAAGTGAGACAGCTTTCGATAAACGGAATGTATTTCGAAATATCCTGACCGGTAAACTGCTCCAGATCGAGCATCATAAGGCAAAATTCCATTTGGGTGTCCCACAGATATTCGAGCCAGTAATTATACTCCAGTCCTTTTGGAAAATGTTCCGGTCGTTTCCATCCGTAGGATGTAGCCAGCGGCAATCCGAATTGCTCGAGCTGCTCGGTAAATGACGCACCTTTGTGACCCCAGTAAAATTCAGTTCGTTTTTCGGCATTGGGCAAGGCTCGCAAGTAAAAATTAAGCTGTGAAGGCAACATATCAAAATCGCCGCTTTTGAACATAGGAAAATAAACGAGTCTTTGGTTCTGTGCCGTAAATGTACCTCCGCCCCAGTTGCGGTGGTCGGGGGTAAATGGCATACCGGGATCGACATACTCCGGATCGAAGGTAAAAAGTCCTCCGTTGAATTTGGTAGGATAGCTGCCATAAGCATTACAGGCAAGCTGATACCGGAATAACTGGTAATTGCGGCCAACCTGCCATTGTTGTATAGCAGTATCGGTATTGATGCTGATATAACTTCTGTTCCAGAAATCCATCCACCATTGCAGGGTTTTATTACGCGATGTTTTTTGGGCAGCAACGGCATCCTTTTCAATCGAGATTAACCCTTTTTGCCAGTTATCAACCGTTGGGGTATTTCCGATATGCAGATGAACCTGAATTTTGCTTTTTTTAACCGGCTTTTCAGTTTTCAATTTCCAGCCTTTAAAGGCGGTACTTGCGTATTGGCCGATTGCAATTCCGGAGGGTTTCATTCCCGTTCCAATCATGGAGCCGCCAAAAGTGAGATCTTTTAACGGATTCCACAACTGATCCTTAATACTTTCGAGACCTTGCTGCTTAACCGTCATGTCAAATACCGACTCATCTCTGTTGCGGTGATAAAACAAAACCTTATCGCCATAAAAATCAACCGAGTCCTTGCGAATCACTGCCTTCACCGGAGCATCGCGGAATGCAAGACTTGCCCATACCTGTCCAGGTTTTGTCCATTCCAGATCAGCAATTCGCCAGCTCTCATAAACCGCTTCCACCGAAACGGGAACATTACTTTCGGTTTCGACATGTATCACAGGCCGGAAAACATCAACCCAGATATTTACAACCGCTTCATGCTTGTCTTTTTTTAGCTCTTATCTCAACATATCCTTCCTTTAGCTTCAGCTCCTGACGGAATTTTCCGCCATCGAAAGGGTTGGGAAATAATTTCAGACGCACCCTTCCAAGTTTTGGGAAAACATTGTTTTCGTCGAATGCTCCGCTCCTTGACATGTAAAAAAGTATATCCCCATTTTCGACCCATACATTCAGACCGATATCTCCGCCACCACAAGGCATGGATTCTGAAGCGTTTTTGCTTTGGGAAGACCAGATAATATTATTCCGGCTGATGTCAAATGACTGACCTGAAGCGTCATGTAAAACAAAAAACAGCAGAAACAGACCGAAAACAGGTATTATTACTTTTCTCATATCATATTTATAATTTCGTAATCAGCAAGCACGATCCTCCTCCCGCCGCTAATTTTACAAGCACTTTGTCGGAGGCTTGCAAAATCCTGGTTTCTGTTTTCGAAACTTCGCGGTTGGTGAGGTAATGTGCATTTTCACCATCCTGAATAATTGTAACCTTATATTTCCCTTTTTTAAGAAGCTCAGCGGAATATAAAGATCACGCGGCGATTCGTTTGTAGCGGCACCAACGAGCCAGGTTCCGTCGTTGGCCTGGCGTGCCATCACAATGTATTCGCCAATTTCGCCCGCAAGCGTTTTGCTTTCCAGCCATGGCATTTTTTGCGATGCAATGAATTTCAATAAATCAGGGTATTTTCGGTAATATTCAGGAATATCGGGGATAATGGTTGCCCCGGAAAAAACAATGAGTGTGCGTGCCGCTTCCGATACCAGCGTTGAAGGGACCGGCTGATTCTCATCAACACGGGTTGTTTTACCCTGGCGAAGATCGAACATACCATTGTTCATATCGATGGGGCCGGCCACCATATTGACAAAAACGGAAGTCACAAATGTTGAAGGCACAAAAACGCGATGTGCATCAAGCTGGGCATGGCAAAACTCCCGGGTAACAGCATTCGGGAATGTGCGCATTTGTCCGTATGGATGAACAGGTCCATCGTGAAAATCGCAAAGCAGGTGATTTTGTGCGCATAATTCAGTGATTTTCCGTGTCCAGATATTTTTCTCAGCAGGATTACCCCTCATAAATCCATATTTGATTCCGGCGGCACCCCAATCGCCATACTGTTTAAGCGTTTGTTCTATCGGAAACTTTCGACCACCCACATCGTTCAGATAGAGCCAGATTCCAATGCCCTTTTCTTTACCGTACTGAATTAATTTACGGACATCGGTGGCTTTATCGCCTTTTATAGGATCCGATTCAGACTCGTGTTCAGGACCATACCAGTTGGCATCCAGAACAAGGTAGCGGATATTATTTTCAGCTGCGAAATCGACCATGCGAACCCACGACGGATAATTCATACCATAAGTGAAACCTTCAGCAATGGCTCCATCAATGCGCCAATCCCAAACGGCTACACCGGGTTTTACCCACGAAAAATCTCCTGTAGGTTCAGGATTCAGCAATTCAATCAAATGAGAGTCAACCAGCGTACCGGGAGTTTTTCCACAGAGAATAACCCGCCAGGCCGAATGATAACCAGCCTCCAGTTTGCCGGGATTTGAAACAACAGAAAAGGCTGTATTTCCCTTCTGGGACTGAAGAACCAATGGATCGCCGGTCTCCAGGTCGGCCTCATGAATGGCTAAATACAAATCGTTTGCTGCTTTTACAGTCATCACCGGAAAACGTTTCCCTTCGCTTTCCGAAATTTTCGGGACCAATATTAGCGTTTTTCGCCATTATAAAACCATGCGGTGTAATCGCCCGCAAAACGAAATTCTGTTAATTCTGAAGTTGCAGTCAAGTTATTTTTCTCTTCGGCAGGAATGCAGTAACGAAAAGCAGCTCCATCGTTGTACAATCGAACTTCCAGACGTAAATGCGAAATTATTGAAGACTCAGAACATGACAGATTCAGGGTTAACTGGTTGTATTCATCGGGAACAGCAGACCGCTTTCCCCAAACAGGTTTCCATACTGAATTTTCGGTATGCTGCTCTGAATTTTCGATGGTCCAACCCAATGAAGGCACCACAACCTCTTTTCCGGCAGCAAATCCCATGGGCGAGTTCGCAATAACTGTCTGTTTCCATGCAACCAGAGAATAAGTTAAAGAACCATCTTTGGCAGGTTGAATGGTGATGGAAAAATTACCATTGGGCGATTGTATTGAATTAGCTTTTTGAGAAAAAGTATCCTGAAGGGAATTCAAAAGCAATGGAAGAAAAAACAAATAAAAGTAACGCTTCATTTTAAAGTTTAATTAGTTAATAATCTATTTCGCGGCAAAGCTGAAAAGGTATCGCTGGAAACCATAGATACCCGGCTTCGCATGGGATCAAGATACAAATAACCAAACAGGATTTCAATTTTTCTTTTTTCATCTTTGACGGTTTTAGGGGAATCTGCACGTTGTACGAGTGATCCAGCGTCTCATTCACAGCACACAACAAGGACACCAACCGGCCTTCCTCGAAAAAGAGCTGTGGGCGCTCCAATGCTTCGAGTTTGGTTGTAGTGCCATTTGTCCATTTGAGATTCAGCGCTGAAACCAGCGGGTGTTTAGCCAGTTTCCAGTCCAAACCGTCGAGCGAATAAAAGAGTACCAGACTTCGCCCGGCATCGGTAAAAGCGCCTTTCATGTCCTTTACAATGGCGTAGTAACAGTTGTCCTGATACCACACAAACGGATCTTCGGCAGGAAAATCGACATTTTCGGCCGTAAATACGGGCTTATACTGCTTCACGAAAGGGCCTTCCGGTTTTTCGGCAATGGCTGTAAGGTGAACCACAGGTCCGCCAAAAGGCTGGGGACGTTTCCGGGCAACCGCTTTATAGACCATCAGGAACCGGCCATCGGGCATTTGGGTGACGGAAGGGTTGGCAACCATCTGTGCATCGTGGGCTGTAGTATCCCGAGAAATATCGATGATTGGCTTGTCAAATCGTTTCCAGGGGCCGTTGGGATCATCGGCAATGGCTACACCAATGCGCTGATTATTGCGGTGTATCCAGTTCAACTGCGGACTTGTAATTTTTCCGTCGCCAAAATTACCGGCATAGTAGAGGTAATATTTTCCGTTGAAATAATGAACTGTTGGATTATGGGTGTACATGCCATCCCAAAAACCGGGTCCACGATGAGGCAGCGTCACGTCTTTGAATTTAAACGGCCCAAACGGAGAATCGGCTACAGCATGCGCCACCTCCGAACTGGTAACCCAAGCATTCATGCCATACCTGCGCGGCCATCGAGAGTAAAAAAGGTGGTATTTTTTATCGATATGTGATTTAACCAGGGTGCCACACCAAATGTAAGAGGTGTCGTTGATAAATTTTGCAGTTACGGGCACGGGTTGCATCATGGCCCCAATATTCAATTCTCCGGGTAAAACCGGATTTCCTTTCTGTGCATAGGAATTGAAATTGATTAACAACAGACAAATTATTAAACGGAAAACATACTTCATTAGATTTTTTTTAGGAAGAGAATGATACCCTTAGGAAATTATCCGGTAATTTAAAATTCTTGAGGTAATTACCTGGCAAAATTTCCTTCAAAATTGAAAAAAGGGCTGGCTTTTTATACCAGCCCCGATCTGATCTAATAAATAACCAAATCCTCATCATGAAAAAAAGTTCATGTAAAGCTTACCATCCCGTATTCTGACCTAATCCGGGATTCAGGTTTAACTCTGTTTCAGGAATAGCCCACAAATAGTCTCTGTCCTTATTAAAGTTTGTTCTGATTAAAATACGGTAATCGGTCGAAGGATGCGGAACATAGTTTGTTTCATTATAAACGGGATCGCCATACTCGTCGAAAGTAACCGCAGGATAAAGATTGTAATCTCCAAGAACCGGTCTTCCCAGAATGGGGCGTTTAAGAACAACTTCGGCACGTTTCCATCTGAGAAGATCCTGATAACGAAGATTCTCATTCCATAATTCCACTTTACGCTCTGTGCGGACAATCCTTCTCATTTCCATCTGACTGCCAGCAGTAACTGCGGGCATATTCACATCCGAACGTCCCCGTACCAGGTTAATGGCATCCAAACAGTCGGCATCAATCTGGTTCAGTTCAATTTTAGCTTCAGCATAGGTGAGCAACACTTCGGCATAACGGCAAATCATAAAAGGATTTTCGCACTGGGTGAGTTTTGTTGCATATTTGAAGTCGTAGTATTTACGGATCATATAACCGGTAAAGGAAGTAAATTCAGTGGAGTTATAGCTATCGAGGTTTTTTACAGTGGCACCAGAACTATTGAGTGTTGTTGGTTTATCCTTACGTGTATCGTAAATGTAACCATTCCACATATCACCAGGTAATACGAAAGAATATTTCAGACGGGGATCGCGGTTCTTATAAGGTTGTGTTTTATCGTATAACGGCGATTGGCTTATGTCAAGTCCGTCGGTACAAAGGTAGGAGTCCATCATATTTTGAGTGGGCACAATGGTTGTATATCCGCCTGGTACAGAACGTGCACTTGTATACTGTGCGAAATTGGTAGCATTGTTCGCTGTAACCAGATGGCCCTGGGTTAAAATTTGTTCGGTATTACTTGCGCTGTTCAGCACGGCTTCAGTAAATAAGGTTTCATATTTAGGCATCAGACTATATTTTTTCGAATCGATAACTGATTTAGCAGCAGATGCAGCAGTAGCCCAATCGTTATTCTGAAGCGCAGCACGGGCTTTTAGCGACATGGCAGCTCCCCAGGTTACACGGCCAAGGGTTTTAACAGTTGAAGTTGCTAATAATTCGGCCGACATATCGAAATCGGCATAAATTTTTTGTAAAACCTCAGCTTTTGGTGTGCGCGATACCATCTTCCCTTCCGATACTGATGTTACAGTTTTATCCAGATAAACAACATCTCCAAACATATTTGTCAGGCGCAAATAGTAATACCCACGGAGAAAATATACTTCGCCCTGAAACTGCTTTACTTTCTCAACCGGCAATTTATCCTTTAATGCGTCAATTTTTTCGAGCATCAGGTTACAGCGGGAAATTCCCTGGTACATACTGAGCCATAACGACCTGAAGTAACCATCTTTATAATCGGTAACCGACATCAGCATGTTTTGTGCAAACCCGCCACCGCGGATAAAAACAACATCAGCCAAAGCATCCCAGCTATATTCCGGAGTTAAATAGCCATTATTTCCGGCAACCAGAAAGGAATAACAAGCATTTACACCTCCCTGTATTTCAATTTCATTCTTATAAAATGTTTCTGCGTTTGGAACATCCAGCGGATAGCGTTCTATTGCCTCGTCGCATGCAGTGAGCAGCACAAGCACCATCAGCGTAATATATTTTTAAACTTTTCATATTCTTAGTATTATAATTTAATTAAAATTTAACTTCTACACCAAGATGATAAGTCGATATAAGGGATGAGCTGTTCTGAACATC
>JAAUTT010000140.1 GCA_012031335.1 Bacteroidales bacterium
GGAAAGCCTTCAAGCTTGTGAGCCCGGCTCCACAAGGCTTGAAGGCTTTCCTTGAATCTATAAAACCAATAAAAATGTGGTACTTTACTTTTGCGAAAAAATGATACTTTTTTATTTGCTAATTACAGAATACCATATAACCTGCTTTTGGGTGCGATGAAAAGACGTAAGCTGCTTTGCACGCCTTTGGTTTGAGCGGTGGCTCGTACTGGCTTGCAAATTTGCTTACGACTGTGGGCTAATTACTTTTTTATGGCTAATACTTTTACATTCAGATATTTAAATTATTTGTTCTTAAACTTAAATAGTTCCTTTCTCTGTAAATACATTGATAACCAAAATAGTAAAAGTACAAAGGCAGGAATTACTGGTGATCCTGATTCAGTAACATAATTTACTGCTAATGCCCCACCTAAATAACTGCACATAAGAAAAAATCCAATAAGCCGAAATTTTGGAATGATAAACAGTGCAATACAAGTAATCTCCAATAAGAGTATAGGAAACAACTTATTAGCCATTTGTGGGATAGGAAAATTTTCAGTTGGTTGAAACAAACCAACTAATTTAGCAAGGACACTTAGTACGATAAAAAGCACTGGCAATAAGTGAGTATGTTTTGTTATTTATTCCATTTTATTCATATGTTTTTTTGTGATTAATTATTTTACCATCAGCCATTTCGATTGTTCGGTCGCTTGCTTTAGCGAAATCATTATCATGCGTTACGGCAATAATGGTTTGACCAAAATCTTGTGATAATTGCTTAAATATTTCAAATACAGTCTCACTGTTTTTGCTGTCAAGGTTACCCGTTGGTTCATCGCCCATAATTATGGTGGGGTCGTTTATTAAAGCTCTCGCTATTGAGACCCTTTGCTGTTGTCCTCCACTTAATTTTGAGGCTAGTTTAAGAGCTTGTTCTTTTAATCCAAGTATTTCTAATTTTTGATATGCACGTTCTTCTATCTCATCATAGCTGTATTTCCCAAGTTTCAACGCAGGTATCATTATGTTTTTCAAGCATGAAAACTCGGGTAACAAATAGTGAAATTGAAATACAAAACCAATTTTCTCATTTCTTATGACAGCCAGATTATCAATTTTTTGACCTGTTACCATTTGGTTAGCAATTGTTATTTCACCATCGTAATTAGTATCCATAGTGCTTAAACAATACAGCAAGGTCGATTTACCGCAACCGCTTTTCCCAACTATGGTTAAAAATTCACCTTTTGAAACTTCAAAACTCACATCGTCTAACACCTTGAATTTTACCGGGTCATAAAAATACTTCCCAAGCTTATTTGTCTGTAATATTATATCTCTATTCATAATCTTTTTTTTATTTTCTGAATATTTCAACAGGGTCAATTTTTGCTGCTTTACGTGCAGGTAAATAACCGGCTCCAACGGATGCTATAAGGCCAAATAGTGTTGCCGAAATGAATATAGATGCATCAAATTTTATGGGAAAGTAACCCACCGGAGGGCCGATATACACACCGCTTAAAATCTGTATGAACACCGCACCTAGCGACAAACCCAATAATGTTCCAATCGCTCCCATAATAAATGCTTCGGTAACAAATATTTTAATAATATCCTTCCCTTTGAAACCATTCGCTTTTAAGATGGCGATATCGTTCATTTTTGAGTAATGGTCATGTTGATGATGTTATAAATGCCGAATGCGGCAACCAACATAATAGAGAAAGCAATCATAGGAGTCATTGTTCCAAGCATATTATCTTGAGCCAATTGATCGGCATTGGCCGTTTTCCAATCTTCCACTTTATATTCGGTTAGCTCCTGAAGATTGGCTGCGAAATATGCCGCAGAATCTGGTTCCCTTACGCTTAAATAAATATCAGTTACCGAATTGGGACCTTCCTGAATTAATTGCTGGGTAGTGGCAATATTTATATACGATTTAGATTCATCGGTATTCCGGTTTTCAGTCGCAAATATGCCAATCACCTTCATTACTTTTATAACTCCAAATGAGGAAATTACGGTCAGATTATCATCCACACGCACATTCATTTTTTCTGCCACTCCTTTCCCGATAATGATACCGTTCAAGTCAGACGAAATATTTTCCAGATGCCCTGCCAGCATAGTACTTTGAATGTTAAACATGGCATCTGCTTCAATTACATTAATACCACTGGCAACTCCCTTGAGCTGCGATTTACCACTGTTATAAAATAAATCGACATTTACCTGAGGAGCTGCATTTACCACAAATGACTTTGTTCTTAATTCCTTAATTAGTCCATAAGGATTAACAATGTTTTTATTGGTGGTTATAATTTTGGGATTGCTTATTAAAACCAAGTCACTTGAATCATTTGTAATAGTTAAAGCTTTGCTTATTTTGTCTTCTTTGTAGATGCGAATATGCGGAATGGTCTTAAACATATTGCTTTTAGAGTAACTACTAAAACCAGCAACTATTGAATTTGAGAAAATAAACAACGCTATACCAATTGTAACCCCCATAGCAGCAACTAAGGTTTGCTTTTTTCTGGTGAGAATATGCGTAAGTGCAATCTCATAATTAACTATTAGTTTCATTATTTCTTAATATTATCGGTTACCAAAACTGTGTTTTCGTCAATGCCTGAAATCACTTGTACCCATTCGCTACTTACAAATTTGGTTTCAATTTTTATGGGGGTTTTACTTCCTTTAATGGTAACTTCGTTTCCATAACTCAAATAGTTTCGTGGGATTAAAAGAGCATTTTTAGTTGACCCAACTGTTATGTTTACTTGTAACTGTGTACTTGTAATTTTGAAATCAAGACTATCTAAAAAATAGATTTTGCAAATAAACGATTGCGTTGTTTCATCGAAAGTTGGCAGAATCTCTGCTACTTCGCCCTTGTATAGTTTATTTTTATCAATATTTAATTGAATGATTGCCTCTTGACCTACTTTGATTTTTGCAATGCTACCTTCATCAACACTTACCTTTGCATATATAATGTTGGCATCTCCAATAGTTGCAATAACTTCGCCTTGTCGCACAAAGTCACCTTCTTCTTTATATTTCTTATAAATCCGCCCTCCTTTAACCGCCTTTATTTCATTAAAGGCTGCCAAAACCTTGGTTACATTCTTTTGTGTCTTATTAATAGACAACTGTTGCTCAACCTGTTGCTTTTGAATATTATAGTTTTCTAAAGCGACTTGATATTCTGATTTTGAATTTTGATATTGAAGAGCTGTTTTTTCATAGTCGGCTTTTGAAATGCTATTTGCTTCAAACAATATTTTATATCTATCAAACTGTTTTTCATCAAATTCCAATTTGGATTTAGCCATATCAACCGCATTTTTCGCTTTCAATAGCATTGGCGAATCAGGAGATGCATTACTTTTTGAGATATCATACAGAACCTGGGCATTTTCAGTATTTAATAAACTTTGCTTGTTATCAATTACCGCCAATATTTGCCCCTGTTTTACGAAATCGTTTTCTTTAAACGAGATATCAGTAAGGTAACCATCAGCCAAGGATGTAAGCTTGTAAGTTTCTTTGGCTTCCAATGCTCCCGATGCAAATACAGTTTCGGTTACGTTTTTTTTAACTGGCTTAGCTTCTTCGTATTCTTTCCACAAGAAACAAGTGTACCTATGGCTATGAGGCTTGTAATTCCGTCTTTTTCATTACTCTTTATTTTATGTTGTTATTAATGTTGATTTTTGTTTCAGCAAGTAAGATGTTTATTGCCGATGAAATATAATTGTAGTTACTGTTAACCATTGCACTAAAGCTATTTATGGTTTGCTCAAGTGTTAAAACCCCTTCGTTGTAATTCAATTTGTTTTTCTGATATGTATCTTTTCGCAGGGAATAAATTTCATGGTTACTTTCGAATAGCGCTTTTGATTCTTCATAATCGGTTTGAAGCATCTTTGTGTTCAAGTCCACTTGAATATTCATTTGCTCTGTATTATTTGTTGATAGCAAATAGTCGTATTTTGCCTTTGATGATTGAGTGAAGGATTGTGACGAGGGGATTGGGATACTCAATTTTATACCTACATAATTGCTAGGTGTAAAATCGATTTTGTTGTCGAAAAGTCGTGACTGAGTATTATATTGCTGTTCTTGATACGATGCAAAAATTGAAGCAGTAGGAGCAAAAGAATATTTTGCCCGACGATAAGCCGATTTTGCCAATTTCTCATTTAAAGCAGCATTATTTAAAAGCAATGTATTTTTTTCGACAAGACTGTTACGCAAACTTGGTGCGACATTTACATCTTGTGCTATAACAACTACTTCATTTTCCGGAATATCGCATAGTATTTTCAATGCAACATATTGCTGTGAGAGATGGAATTGAATTTGGATTTTTGATACCTCAACATTAAGTTTGTTTACTTTACTATCATTAACATCCTGCTGATTTGCAAGTCCATTATTGTATTTCAGTAACGTGAATCCATATAAAGTATCGGCAGCAAGCAAATACAATTCTGAGGATTTTAATTGTTCCTGAAGTGTTACAATGTTGAAGTAAACTACTGCTATATTTTCTTGCCAATTTTTCAGCTTTATTTTATTTTCTGATTCATTAACCTGAATGTTTATTTTAGATAAGCGTAGGTTTTCCCACCCCTGTATATTCAATAGCTTAACTTCGGCATAGCCATTGAGATTGGTAACGTATTGTACGCCAAACTTAACTTCCTGAAATGTACCAGATTGACCTCCTAATATTTCTGATGGAATTAAGCTTACTGGAAGTTTCGTACTATTTGTGTAAGATCCGGTTAGTCCCCCTGTTGGCTCAATAATGCCGTAAATAGCAGCTAATTTTGCTCTTTTAGCTTGGGTTAAGCTAATTTCGCCGTTTCTTAACGTCAAACTTTTGGCAGCAACTTGATTAATAAGATCGTTAAAAGATCTAAATGTTTCCTGCGCCTTTATGCAAGTAGGATTAATACTTAAAAGGCATACCAATATCATTGTTATAACTTTCATTTTTACAGCCTTTTAAAGTTGAATTTTCTTGTGAAAATGAATTTACCAGCCGTAAATTGAAAGTTTCCGTTTCCAACGAGTTCTATAAAAACGGCAAAAACCTCGTTGTTATCAGGATTAACCAGTTTGCCATTATATCCATTCCCCTTTTCATTCCAAACAAGGTCTTTAAAAATGATTTTGGATGTTTTGGAATTATTATTTTCATCGTTGATGGCCTTACCAAAGTATTTCCCATCGCGATAAAACATCTCAATTTGCTTTTCAGGGTTCTTGCAATCTTGCCACTTTCCAATAATTTCCGCATTACCCTGCGCTGTGGCTGAAAGAGTTATAAGTGCGAAGATTGGCACACTTAAACTTTTTAAAAGTATCTGTTTCATCTGCATCAAATTTTAATTTATGATGCAAATATTGTTTCAAAAAAGAAGCAGTAACTTGATAAAAGAAGTGAATTGGACAAATTTCAAGATAGATTGGACAAAAGACAGGCATTACAATGTCTAATTGTTTTCTAACCACTTAACAAAGTCTGTAACTTTTAATTTTACAACTACTATCTTTTCCTGAAATGAAAGGTTTAAGTTGGCCACCATCTTACGATTAAAATAATGAGAAGCATCTTTAACAGCTTTCCGATTGATTAAGAATTGTCTGTTTGCTCTAAAAAACAATGGTGTAAAAAGTTTTTCGAGTGAATCCATCTTTTGGTTTACCGAATGCTTTTTTTGGTCAAAAGTGTAAAGAAATGTAGTATCATTCTCAATAAAAAAGAGTGCAATTTTCTCGATACTGATTGGGATTATTCTATCACCCTGGTGTACTAAAACTGACGAATTTGAAGCATTGGTTTTTATGTTGGAAGCTATTGCTTCATAATTAGGTGCGGTTTTGTTCAAGCTTTCCTTTAAATAATGGTATTTATCAAGGGCTTTTTCAATGGCCAATTTATTAAATGGCTTTAGAACATATTCAATTCCCGCGATTTTAAACGCATCCAGCGTATATTGTTGAAAAGCGGTACAAAAAATAATAGGTATTTTAATATCAATTTTCTGAAAAATGTCAAAACTCAAGCCATCTCCTAACTCTATATCGGAGAATATCAAATTAATCTCTGGTTTTTGCATTAAAAAATCTACTCCATCTTCAACAGAAAAAATGAATGGCAGAATTTCTGCATCTGGGTCAACCAACTTAATTGTTTTAGCTAAGTCTTTAGCTGTCAATTGTTCGTCTTCAATTATCAATATTTTCATTTTTTTATCAAATTTAAAAACACGGTAAATTCGGTTTCACTATCCTTTACTTCAATTGGATTTTCTGAAACGAGCAAATAACGTTCATTTAGATTTTTTAGACCAGTTCCTGACTTATAAATTAAAGGCTTAGGAATTTTATTGTTTGTTACTTTTAATCTGCTATTTTTTTCTTCTATGGAAATAAATAGCGTCTTTTTGGTGTAAATCCATTATGTTTCAACGCATTCTCCACCAATGTTTGTAAGGCAAATACAGGTAATTTATCTTGTAATACATTCTCGGGTATATTCACCGTGCAATGAAAGCCATTTCCGAACCTAACTTTTTGTAAATCAATATAATCATTAGTGAATTGTAATTCATCTTCTAACGAAACGAGTTCAGTTGAATGAGACTGAACGGAATATCTCAAAAACTCGGATAGCTTAATAGAATAATCTTCGGCTTGTACAGGGCTTTCTTGTATTAAAGACTTTAATGTACTTAGTGCATTGAACAAAAAATGTGGGTGTATTTGTTGCAAAAGCACTTGTTTTTGAGCCTCCAGGTTACCAACTTTAAGTTTTTGGTTCTCCGATTCCGCAAAATCCTTTTTTCTTTTTAAAAGTTCCGAATTAATAATAACAAGTATGATTGTATTTAAAGCTATTGTTGTAACAATTGAGTATGCTAGAAAATTCACAGGGTTCTGTTTTTCAGGAAAACTCAGAACTATAAGTATTATACCTGAATGCAACAAAAATGTTACAGTGTAACTAACTAAATATCTGATAAATGATATATAAGTCCTATTTACAAGATAGATATTAAACAGCCAAAACAAAAAAATCAGTATCGTTAGGGAGACAAAACTTACTATTATTTGCTCCAACCCGAGAGAATTGAATAGGTATATTGGCGCTACGCCGTACATCGAGATTATTGGTGATGTAATAAGGGCTTTATTTAATAGCTTGTTTTTCATTTAGTAAATATAAATTTACAAATTGCTAACAAAAAATATCATAGAATTCCAAATTATTAGGAGTTGTAAAGGATTTAATATTGCCCATAATCTTAAGGGCAATGGTTGTAAGCCTATTCCATTGAAGACTGTCGATATTTAGAAGGGTTAAAATGGAAAATTATGCATAAAATTGAAAACATGTTGAGCTATTTTTATTTTTAAGTCTGTGGATACAGTTTTTCATATATCTGGGGCTTTTTATTTTCTCAATACTATATGCAGTAAAGTTTATGGTGCAATTATGGTATTTTATTTCATGTTTTTACTTGCTGACTAAAAACATGATTATGCTTTCGGTATTAGATTTGATTGATATATATGGTAATAAACCTTTTAGTTGTTTTAGTTATAGCGGGGTATTGGACATTTGTAAGGAAAATTGAATTTGATAGCCATATTGATAAGACTGATTGGTTAGGTAAATTAATGCAGGTACACTAAAACTTAAATTATTTATCTCACTTGCAAGTATTTAAGGCGTACACTTTCTTAAAATCTTAATTGAAATCCATAATATTATATCGCAAGATTCTTTGCTGAAATAGGGATTCATTTTGTGTTCATTTTTTCAACAGTTTTACTTGCAGGGCTGATATAAAAATTCCTTATCAGGAAACTTCAGCCCATCATTAAAATTAGCATGTTTCAATATTTTATTTTAGCAATCATATAAATAAATGGGTAGCTTAAATATAATTTCCGGACCGGGGTTGCCTTTCAGCCCGGAAATTTTCATTTGAATCATTAATCGAACTTCTTAGCGTGGCTTACCACCTTTCCATCGGCTAATTCAATGGTTCGGTCGCTGGCTTTTGCAAAATCAATATCGTGGGTAACAGCAATAATGGTTTGCCCAAAATCGTGGGCTATTTGTTTGAAAATATCGAAAACTATTTGCGTGTTCTTGCTGTCGAGGTTTCCGGTGGGTTCGTCGCCCATGATAATATCGGGATCGTTAATAAGCGCCCGGGCAATGGAAACCCGTTGTTGCTGACCACCACTAAGTTTCGATGCGGGTTTTAATGCCTGGTCTTTTAACCCCAAGATCTCCAGTTTTTGATAGGCGCGTTCTTCAATTTCGGCATAACTGTATTTGCCCAGTTTCTGAGCCGGAATCATCACATTTTTTAGGCACGAAAACTCGGGCAACAAGTAATGAAACTGAAACACAAAACCAATACTACGGTTGCGAATAGCGGCTAACTCATCGGTTTTTTTGCCAGTTATTAATTCATTGCCTATGTATAGTTGGCCTTCGTAAGAGGTATCCATGGTGCTAAGGCAATATAACAGGGTCGATTTGCCACAACCGCTTTTGCCCACAAGGGTTAGAAACTCGCCTTTATATGCTTCGAAACTGATATCGTCAATGGCTTTAAATTTTACAGGTT
>JAAUTT010000141.1 GCA_012031335.1 Bacteroidales bacterium
GAAAAGTTTTGCAGGGTAACCACACCCAACGCCAATTTTACCGGGAACAAGTTTACAGCTACGGAAGATTTTTCGACTTATGAGTTAACAAATGTTCAGGGGCCAATAAAAATCAAGGATGAATAAAAATATTTTCGGCAGAGCACTCGAAATTATATGGCTACTGGTGGGCCTGGCCGGAGCCTATGCCTCGGTAAATAGTTTCCTTAAAACTGATACTAAAAACGGATATTTAATGGCTTTGGTTGCTCTAATTGGTTTTTTAATGTTTTTCGCCCGCCGTGCAATACGACTTCGCCAACGCGATTAATTACAGAACGTAAAATTAGCTTCAGCACTGCTTTTGAAACCTTTTTTTTAATTTTTTTTTTTATCATCGAATAAGAAATACTTTAAATGCTTATATTCGTACCTCAATTTTTTAAACGTAAAATACTGAATAGTTTATGCCTGTACTCGAGAAAATAAGAAGCAAAGCGGGGATTTTTATTGCCGGTTTTATTGGTTTTGCCTTATTGGCTTTTATCCTGGGAGATATTCTTTCTTCCGGACAATCCTTGTTTCGCCGTTCGCAGATGGAAATTGGAAAAATAGCCGGAGAATCGGTATCCTTCCAGAAATATGAACAAAAGCTGAATGAACTTGTAGAAGTAACCAAGGTTAAAACAAATCAAACCACACTGGACGAAAATGTGATGGAACAATTGAAAGAACAGGCCTGGATCGAACTTATTTTCGCGGAAGCTATTCAACCTGAATACGATAAACTGGGTTTAGCTGTTGGAGAAGATGAACTGGCTGATCTGGTAAGCGGCAATAATCCATCTCCGGTAATTCGTCAAACTTTGGTGATCCCCAAACAGGAGAAGTAAACAGGGCTATCATTTCTCAGTTATGGAATTCCTACCAGTCGAATCCTACTTATTCGACTATTGTACTTTCAGTTGAAAAGGACATAGTGCTTGACAGAGGATATACCAAATACACAAATTTGATTCGTAAAGGTTTATATGTACCAAAGTTTCTAGCAAAAAACGATTTTATCGAAACCAACGAAAAAGTAGATTTGGGTTTTATTGTTAAAAGGTATTCCGAAATTTCCGATTCTGCTGTAAAAATTACTACAGGAGATCTGAAAGAATATTACAATTCACACAAATATCTTTTCGAACAAACACCTTCGCGTGATATTGAATATGTAACATTTGATATTAAACCTTCTAAAGAAGATTATAAGGCGGCAAGTGATTATATCAACAAGATGAAGGATGAGTTTTCGACCGTTGAGGACCCCAAACAATATGTAAACAGCAATTCTGATATATCTTTCGATAATAAAAATTATACAGCATCTCAGTTATCTGATTCTGTAAGTAAATTTATGTTTTCGGCCAGCGAAGGTGCGGTATATGGTCCATACTTCGAAAATGAAACCTATAAACTTGCCCGTTTGGTTAAGGTGTCCAATATACCCGATTCAGTAAAGGCACGACATATCCTGGTTGTTCCCAATGAAAATTCACAGGCCGCTGTTACACAGGCAAAAACAAGAGCTGACTCTATAAAAAATGCCCTTGATAAAGGTGCAAATTTCGAAGAACTTGCACTTAAGTTTTCGGCTGATAAGGGTAGTGCTGTTATGGGTGGTGATCTGGGATGGTTTGGCGAAGGTCGTATGGTTCCTGCTTTTAACGATGCTGCTTTTTCGATGAAAAAAGGAGAGTATCGTTTGGTTGAGTCGGAATATGGGTATCATATCATTCAGGTTACCGATCGCGGACCTGAAAGTAAAAAGGTTCAGGTAGCTTTTCTTGCACGAACTGTAAGTGCCAGCAATGCCACTAACCAGGCAATTTATTCAAGTGCCAGTAAATTTGCATCACAAAACAGAACTCAGGAACAGTTTAATAAAACCATTAATGCATCCAATGGTTCTTTGGTTAAGAAATTAGCAAGCAGCATAACATTAAATGATAAATTTATTGCCGGACTTGAACAGCCACGCGAGCTTGTTCGCTGGGCCTACAACGCATCCAAAGGTGAGGTATCAGAAGTAATTTCGCTACAGAATGCTTTTGTGGTGGCTGTAGTTGCCGAAATCCGTAAAGATAAATATGCAACACTTGAACAGGTTCGTCCTGAAGTTGAGCTTGCCGTTCGTAAACAGAAAAAGGCTGAATTACTTGCCGGTCAAATCAGCAAACAGATGGAAGGTGTTAAAGATATTCAGGATCTTGGTAATAAGTTGAATACAAATGTTGAAACAGCCTCGGCTATCAGTTTTTCATCCTTTTCGATCGGATCAGCTGGTATAGAACCAAAACTGATTGCTACAGCCGTGAGCATTAAACCAAACGAATTATCAAAGCCAATTGAAGGAAATAATGGTGTTTACGTTGCTTATGTAACAGCTAAAATTCCAGCCGAAGGTACTGATTATTCCCAATCTAAAATGAAACTGAATTATACCATACAATCGCGCAGTGGTTACGAAACCCTTGAAACTATTAAAAAACTTTCGAATATTGAAGATAAAAGAGGTAATTTCTATTAGACTTCTTTAATTACCATATATACAAAGCCGTTTCAATCCGAAACGGCTTTTGTTTTTTCCTATAATTTGGAAATCAGGGGTCGAAAGTTTTATTTTTCATCGATCCATACAGTTTCATCCTGCAAATCATCGGAGTACCGCCTAAAATTATAGTGATCCGTTTCTGCCATAAATAGTTCATCATTTATTCTGATGAAATTTGCATTGTAGAATTCTCTCAGAATATGATCTTCACGGTCTTTATCTATGCGAGGATTGATTTCAGGACTATAAGTATTTTGTTTTCGCTCTGGTGTAATAAACAATTTACCCTCACAGTCTTTTAAGCAAACATGAACTTCTTTCATAATGAGCCTTTTTATTATGAAAACAAATGAGCGTAGAAAAAGGAAATACCAGCATATAAAAAAAGGGGACACCAGGGCCCCCCTTTCAAACTAATAAAACTACTACACCTATTTGTTTATTAAAAAAACTTTTAAATTTTTTAGTAATTGTGTTGGTATACTTTAGTTAACATCGCATTCAGTTTAAATAAATTATCCCAGCAATTCTTTTACTTTCTGCGAAATTATTTTTCCATCTGCTTTGCCTGATAATTCTTTAGCTGCTATACCCATAACCTTCCCAAAATCAGCTGGGGATTTTGCTCCTGCTTTTTCCACAATTCCTTTTATTATAGCATTTAGCTCTTCATCACTCATCTGAGCGGGAAGGTAGGTTTCGATTACATTAGCTTCCAGTATTTCCTTATCGTAAAGGTCTGTGCGGTTCTGTTGTTTGTAAATATCTGCAGATTCCCGTCTTTGTTTAATAAGTTTCTGAATAATTTTAAGTTCCACATCCGAAGGAAGTTCATCCATACCACCCTTTTCTGTTTTGGCCAGCAGAAATGCTGCTTTAATGGCTCTTAAAGCTTCCAGTTTATCTTTTTCCCTGGCAAGCATAGCTTTTTTTATGTCTTCGTTAACCTGATTGAATAAGCTCATTTATTTGGTATTATGGTTTTTGGTGTTTTATTTTTACAGCTCATTTTATACTTCCTATTTAGGGATGATACCCGGGATTAAACGAGTTTAATCCACATTATCATGTAAATAAGAATTATTTGGACGGAGTCTTACCTGATTATCTTCGTCGCTACCCAGGGTCAACCTTGAAATATTGCTATCCTTGATAAAGGTATATTTACATCAATGTTTACATTGCGTCGCTGGTAAGCAGGGATAAGTTCCAGTTTGTCGATATTGGCGCGCTCATCCGTTTGGGCAAGACCTGCATCTTTTATTTTTTCTGTACTTTTTTGAAGGGTTTTGATACGTTCAGTTGCTTTACGAGCCGCATGAATATCATTTTTGGCATCGATACGGGAACTATTGTAAACTACAAAACCGCCATTATCTTGCTCTATCGGGCCAAATTCGAGTTTTTTTTGGTAAGGATTGGGGTCGAGTTCAATGGAACTACCTTTTTTATCGACAACCTTAAATTCGAGACCTGAGGTACTTATGTGGTGACTATCGTATAAGTCAACCAATACTGCTTCCTTGTTATATACATTAAGCTCCGGTACACTATTGGCATTAAAACCTGTGGCAATAATCGTAACATTTACCTGATTCCCAAGTTGCTCATCCATACCGGCACCCCAAATAACAAGAGCTTCGCGCGATAGAGAAGAGGAAATATAATCAGTTATCTGACCTACTTCGTCCATGCTGATTTCGTCGGTACCATAAGTTATATTTAATAGTACACTTTTGGCTCCTGTGATATCGTTATTGTTAAGCAATGGGGAAGAAAGCGCCTGCTGGGTTGCCAGCAAAGCACGGTTTTCACCTTCGGCAATCCCCGAGCCCATTAATGCAACACCGCTATTGGTCATAACTGTTTGCACATCGGCAAAGTCCACATTTATGTAACCCGAAACTGTAATCATTTCAGCAATGCCTTTGGCAGCTGTAGCCAGGATATTATCTGCTTTTGCAAAGGCCTGGCCCAGTTTTAGGTTTCCGTATATTTCGCGGAGTTTTTCGTTGCTGATAATCAATAACGAATCTACATGCTCCTGAAGCTCTTTAATGCCGTCAACAGCTTGCTTCAACCGCTGGGCACCCTCGAATTGAAACGGAATAGTTACAATTGCAACTGTTAATAATCCGAGTTCCTTAGCAGCCTGCGCGATAACAGGAGCAGCTCCTGTACCTGTGCCTCCTCCCATACCAGCGGTAATAAATACCATTTTCGTATTTTTGGATAATAGCTCATTCAGCTCTTCAATTGTTTCGAGTGCAGCCTGGCGACCTGTTTCGGGCTTATTGCCGGCACCCAAACCCTGGGTGGTTTTAAGCGCCCAATTTGCATTTTTACACCAACAGGGCTTTTTTCCAGTTGCCTGAGCATCGGTATTGCAGATAACAAAGTTTACATCTTTAATGCCCTGCTGGTACATATAATTTACCGCATTGCTTCCACCGCCTCCAACGCCAATTACTTTTATAATGGAGGAACGCTCCAGCGGAAGGTCGAAGTTTATAAGTTCTTCTGGCATAGTTATAGGATTTTTAGGGTTTACATTTTTGTACTGTTATCCTCGAACATCTCAGTTAAAGTTCTTGTAACCGACTTCCTAAGGTTTTCGAGAATATTGATTTTAGGCTTTATAGCTTCTTTTTCAATAATATTTTCGGGTTTTACTTCTTCAGCCTGGACAGTTTCTGCCGGTTTAACATGTTCTTCCGATACTGGTTTTTCCGCTATACGCTCAGGTTGCTCTTCCCATTTTGAGTCCATGTATTCAAACCCTTTCATCAACAATCCGACACTGGTGGCATACATTGGCTGATTAATTTCTTCGCTGATGTTGCCAACCAGGTGTTCATTGGGATATCCGATGCGAACATCCATGCCGGTTCGAAACCGAACAAGCTGAGGCAAATGTTTCAGCATAGCTCCACCACCTGTAATAACAATACCGGCGCTTAAACGATCAGCATATTCGGAGTTTTCAATTTCGAACATTACAGCATCAAGTATTTCCTCCATGCGCGATTGAATGATATATGCCAGGCTCTTTTCCGATATCTCTTTCGACTCTCTGCCCGAAATGCCGGGAATGGCTATTACCCTGTTTTCGGAGGCAAAATCGCCCAGTGCCGATCCATGTTTCATTTTAAGCAATTCAGCCTGCTTTTCGAGGATGGAACAGCCTTCTTTGATGTCTTTGGTTATCACATATCCACCAAAAGGAATAACAGCAGTATGTCGAATTATGCCATCGTGATAAACTGCTATATCGGTAGTACCACCTCCGATATCAACGAGCGCAACACCAGCTTCTTTTTCATCATCGGTCAAAACGGCAGACGATGAGGCAAGTGGCTCCAGAACAAGGTCCTGTAGCTGAAGATCCACTCTGTTGATGCACTTCTCGATATTCTTGGCCGAAGAAATGTTGCCAATCACAATGTGGAAATTGGCTTCCAGTCTGATACCCGACATCCCAACAGGGTTTTTAATCCCTGTTTCATTATCAACTATAAAACTCTGGGGAAGCACATGAATAATTTCTTCACCTACATCGATAGGTATTTTATGGGCATCGCGCAACAAACGTTTTACATCATCATGAGTTATCTCATCATCGTAGGAGTCGCGATTAATATAGCCGCGGGTTTTTAGGCTTTTGATATGCTGGCCCGCAATGCCAACAAAAACCTCTTTGAATTTAATACCGGTGCGTTGTTGCACCTCGTTGACCACCTGCGAAATGGCATTTACTGTTTCTTCTATATTTTGAACCACACCACGCTTAACACCTGTCGAAATGGTTTTACTAATTCCTAAAATCTCGAGTGAGTTGTTGGGATGACGTTTTCCTACCAGGGCCACAATTTTGGTTGTACCTATGTCGATAGCGGCAACAATGTCTTTTTCTTTGTATCATGATGATTATCTTTTAGTGCAAACAACCTGTCCTTTATATTTCAAATTTTATCGTTTCGTATTTATTCCATCCAACAGTGTTAAGTCCGTTGAT
Source organism: Bacteroidales bacterium (assembly GCA_012031335.1). Next base: position 6,594 of record JAAUTT010000141.1, read on the forward strand.
GTAGAGAGATTCCAGGTTGCCAAACTTCTCTTCGCAATTGCTTATATCGCCAAAAAGAATGATATGCGAACCTACCCTGGGGATGAGTTCAAAATCGTACTTCGAATTCACATAGATTTGTTGTATCTGTGCTTTCCAGAATTCGTTTTCTTCAATATATTTTGCCAACTGATATAATTCGGCCAGAATAGATCTTTTTCCTGTTTTTAGCAAAGTCATTACATCCAGGCTCTTTTTGAAATTGAGTGGTGAACCTATAAAACCATTGGCAACAGGAACATGAGAGGTGTATTTGCCTGATAGTTTCATTAAAAAGCCTTTATCATCAATATAGTAGTCTTTGATTGTGTACATCAAATACCCTTAAAATGGGGTTTCGTTGCTGTATTTCAATTACTACTTTGCCCCCTGCGGTTTTAAAAATTTCGGCCTTTTCAACCGGTGGAAAGGTATTTAATTCTGCTTCCAGTGCTGGCAGGTTGATATTTTTGTAGTTTTTACCTACAAGCTTTATATTTTTATTGTTAAGTAAAACCAAAATGTCCTTGCTTTGGATAAATCCATTTTTAACGCTGTCTATAATGCGAACTTCCACATGACTACATACCTGTTCATCCTGCCGTGATGCCACAAAGCTGAAGGTTACTGCCAGGTAAGCCACTATAGCCGAAAAGATCAATATGTTCTTTATTTTGCGCATTCTTATTATTCCAGCTTGTTTTTTTGTATTAAAATACTTTTCAGTTCATCAAGGTAATTGTCTATATCTCCAGCTCCCATGGTGAGTACAATATCTTTTGTATCAATATCTTTTACAACATTTATTAGTTCCTGCTTTGTGCATAAAATTTTATCAGGGTTTTGAATTTTATCAAAGATGATGGAAGATGTAACACCTGGAATTGGCAATTCCTGGCAGGATATATATCCAAAAGTATAACCTGATCGAGTAAATCGAGACTTTTTGCGAATTCCGATGCAAAGTCGTGAGTTCGGGAATATAGGTGTGGTTGAAATATTCCGGTTACCTTTTTATCAGGATAAAGATCCTTCACCGACTGTATAGTGTATCTGAGTTCTTCCGGATGATGAGCGTAATCGTCGATTAACATAAAGTTTTTATGGCGGATATGAAAATCGAAACGACGTTTAACGCCAATGAACGATTCCGATGCTTTATATATTTCATCCTTATATACGCCTGCCAGTAAAGCCATGGAGATTGCTGCAACCGAATTCTCAACATTTAGCAGGCCCGGAAATCCGAGTTTTATATCTTCAAGTATTCCGAAAGGAGTGTTCAGATTGAAGTGATACAAACCGTCCCGTGCCTGAATATTAGAAGCGAAAAAATCAGCTTTTTCGTCCAGAGAATAGGAGTAAACATTTATACCTGAAGGATTACCCGCATTGAGACCTTTTTTGATAACCAAAGAACCCCCTTCTTTAATCTGAGAAACAAACTGACGGAAAGCTTTTATTACTTCCTCGTGTGTGCCGTAAATATCCAGATGATCGGCATCCATTGCAGTTATCACAGCTTGTTTGGGATGTAACTGAAGGAAAGACCGGTCGTACTCGTCGGCTTCGGCTATAACCCATTTACTGTTGGCTGAGAGTAACAAATTCGAGTTGTAATTCTGGGAAATTCCACCAAGAAACGCATTGCAATCGAGGTGAGATTGTTTCAACAGATGGGCAGTCATGGCCGAAGTGGTTGTTTTACCATGTGTGCCCGATATGGCTATAACATCTCCCGAGCGTGAAATGAGTCCCAGAATCTCGGCTCGTTTCTGAATAATAAAACCTTTATTTCTGAAAGCCTGATATTCCTGATGATCGGAAGGTACGGCAGGAGTATAGATAACCAGTGTCTTTTCTTTATCCGTAAATGAAGCGGGGATAGCGCTCATATTATCGGTATAATGAATCTGCATTCCTTCCTGTTCGAGTTGCTGTGTCAAAGGAGTCGAGGTTCGGTCGTAGCCGGCAATATTCTTTCCTCGCGATTTGAAATACCGGGCCAGGGCACTCATGCCTATTCCGCCGATGCCTA
>JAAUTT010000142.1 GCA_012031335.1 Bacteroidales bacterium
TTACGATAATATTTCCCTGTCTTTCTCTGGAGGGAAGGATAGTACGGCTTTGTTTCATCTTATCAACGAGGAAGCCAAAAAGCGCAACCGTAAGTTTATTCTTTACTTTCAGGATCAGGAAGCCGAATACCAGGGAACTATCGATTTAATGGAGTGGGCCATGAGCCAGCCTAATGTTATTCCGCTTTGGTACCAGGTGCCTATTTTCATGACAAATGCGGCCTCGCATCAGCAGCTATTTTTATGGGCATGGGGCGAAGGTGAAAAGTGGGTGCGCGATAAACATCCCATGGCAATTCATTCCATCGAAAACAAATACCCGAAACGTTTTCATAAGTTCAATCTTTGGGTGGCTCAAAACCTTAGAAAGCAGCCTGGCAAAAGCATTTCAATTATAGGTCTTCGGGCTGAGGAAAGTCCCGATCGTCGGTTTGTAATGTTTGGCGAAAACAGTGAGTTATTTTGGTTGCGTCGCAAAAATCACCCGCACAGGGCTTATCCTATAATCGACTGGCGTTATACCGATGTATGGAAATATCTTATTGACGGTAATTACAAATACAATAAGATTTACGACAAAATGTACATGCTTGGCGGCAACCTTAAGTTTTTCAGGGTGTCAAACCTTGTTCACGAAAAAGCTTTCCGGTGCCTTACCGAGCTTCAGGAACTCGAACCCGAAACATACGATAAACTGGAAGCGCGCCTTCAGGGTGTTCATACCGCTGCTATTTACGGAAAGGAAAACCTCATGTATTCAATAAAAGAACTTCCTCAAAACTTTAAAACGTGGAAGGAATACAAGGATTTTCTTTTGGCAAGCATTCACCCCGATTTAAGTAAGCTGTTCAAATACCAGTGGAGCCGGTTTGGCGATACCGAAGATGTTGGAGCATGTAAATATATGGTAAAGCGTATTTTGCTTTGCGATTGGGAAGGGAATATAACCTGGAATCGTGATTTTGAATTTAATTACTCAAAAGACCAGATCCTTCACAAAAATGTGCTTAAGCGCGAAGACCAGATAATTAAAAAATGGATGTCTCAATTATAAACTTATGAATAAACTAAACTTCACTCTCCCCGAATTCTGCTTTCTCGATGGTAACAGCCACTTAGGCAACACGCTCGAAGGCCGCACCGTTATCCAGCACATTCGCAGCTACACGGTTATCGAAGCCATTGCCCTGGAAGATGTAAAGGAACTGCACCTCAATTGTCAAACTTTTGAATTCGACTACAAAAACCGTTTTGGCACTAGCGAAAAACACATCTTTGCTCTCCACTTTACCATGGACGAAAAAGAAAATATTCCGGAAGTATTCGAGAAATGCCGCAAATGGTATTGCGACTACATGACATGGGAAGACTCTAATATTATGGAAGACTCACAAAGTAAACTCAATTAACCATGGACGATATTTACAAAGAAAAAAGCCGCGAATACTGTCGTCAATTAGCAGCTATAGCTCTACAAAAAAAAATAACCCACGATGTTATCTCCGAGCGTACCAATTTTAAACGGTCCAACGTAACCCGTATGCTCTCCGGCCGATATTCTCCAACCCTCGAAAACTTCATAAAACTTTGCGAAGCTGTTGATGCAACTATAACGGTAAAGTAATATCTTTACATCGCCAAACCATTATTAGGAAAGAATGCCGTAAGGTATCACCCCACAGGCACCGGAATATTTCCGGTGTGGGATTCTTTCCTATTGGTTTGGCGACTAACTGTGGGGTGTCTTAACACCTATGCAAAAAAACAAAGTACTACCGAAACAAAGTCGAGATCAAAAACATCGAATCCCATTCCCTCTGGACTTTCGAGAATGGTTTCTTTATCCTGGTCGACGATGATGAGTTTACGGCCGTGGAGGCTTCTCTCCATCCAAACGATTTTTTACGAAATAACTGAGCCATGCACATAGCGGGGCTTTTTTCTTGTCCTTTATTAAAAACCGGGTGCAATATTCCTTTGCACCATGGAACAATCAAAAGAACTCGAACAACTATTTATCCGTGAAATCCTCGATCAACACGGCGAATATTTATTTGACCTTTTAACGGGCCAAATCGAAGGTAAAAGCCTTATAAAAGATGGTGAGCTTCTCGATAGCTTGCAATACCAGGTGCGCATGGAAGGCGATAGCCCTGTTTTGTCCATCTCCTTTTACAGCTATGGCCGTGTAATCGAAATCAATTACTTTAAAAAAGCAGCAACACCCCGTAAATGGCAGGCTGTAAATACCAACAAACTGCTCTGGGGTGTTCGCGAAAAATTCAAAGCCTAAAAAGAAAAAAGATACTACCTGGTATTCGCGTACTGCTTATGGAAGCCTTAACAGGTTAATCGGGCGCTTAACTACCGAGTTTACCGAAAAGGAAATCGAACGCCTTAAAAACATTCTCGTGCAACAACAAGCCTCCGGATATACCTTTTCACCCACAACAACTTATGCCGTATGAGTTTAAAAATTGACCGCGTTCAGCTCGACATTGTAATTAATGGAGACCAGTCCAGAATTAAACTCCGTGAGCTCGAAGATCAGGCCGCGAAGCTTAAACGTGAGCTCAAAAAGCTACCGGAAGGTACCGAAGAGTACATAAAAAAAAGTGCTGAGCTCCGTAAGGTGCAGGCCGAAATGGATGGCATCATTAATAAGATTGGAATATTAGGCCTTACATACAAAGAGCTTGGAGCACGGCAGCGCGAGCTGAATGCAATAATGAAAAACCTCGATCCGCGTACGCCTCAATACCGTGAACTTGATGAACAGCTACAGAGAGTGAACGCCCGTATGCGCGAGCTTCGCGGTGGCGCTCAGGAAACGGGGCTTTCATTCGGGAAAATGGCCGATGGTTTTAACCGTTACTTTGGCGTAATAACTGCATTTGCAGCTTCCTTCACCGGTGTGGTTTTGGGTATTCGTAAAATGGTCGATTCGTTTAACGAGTTCGAAGCAAAAGTGGATGAACTTTCTTCGATTACGGGATTAGTAGGCGATGATTTAAAATGGCTTTCCGATCAGGCAAAAGAGCTTAGCACAAGCACTGTAGAAGGTGGTATTAAAATAACAAGCTCGGCTACCGATATTGTCGATGCTTATAAACTTATGGGTTCAGCCCGACCTGAGTTACTTGAAAATAAAGAAGCTTTGAACGAAGTAACTAAGCAAGCCCTTATCCTTGCTGAAGCTGCTAAAATGGAAACGGCTCCTGCTATTCAGGCGGTGGCTGGTGCAATGAATCAATTCGACTTAGACGCCTCACAAAGTGCAAGGGTAATAAATGCACTTGCGGCTGGCGCGCTGGAAGGTTCTGCTGAAATAGAAGACTTAACCGGTTCGATGAAAAATGTTGGAGCAGTGGCTAACGACTCTAATATGAGCTTGGAACAAACCATTGCTGCACTAGAAGTATTGGCTTCTAAACAATTAAAAGGAGAAGAAGCGGGAACTAAACTTAGAGGAGCACTTTTGAAAATGAAAGATGCTGGACTAGGATATGCATCGGGACAGTTTAATATGGCCGATGCAATGGCTGAGGCAAATAAAAATATAGAAGCTCAAAGTTCTAATTTGGAAAAAGATGCTTTAAAAATTAAATATTTTGGTGCCGAAAATGTTACAGCCGGTACAATTTTACTTAACAATACAGAGCTTTTAAAAAAATTTAACGGTAGCAGTTAACAGGAACCAATGAAGCTACAAGGCAGGCAACAACAAATACAAACAACAATGCCGCAGCATTAGCTCAGGCCAAAAACAGCGCTCAGCTAATGGCCATCCAGTTTGGCGAAAAGCTTGCACCGGCCATGACGTTCAGTACCAATGGCGTTACCATGTTCCTAAAGGTGCTAATGGCTACCATTCAGTTTATTTCATCCAACATACGTGTTATTGCTACCATTACCGCCGGTATTGTTGCTTATACAGTTGCCGTAAATGCCCAAACTATTGCCCAAAAGGCCTATACTATTGCAACAAATATTGCCGAAAAGGCTACAAAACTTTTTAATGCAACTGCCAAAAGTGGGCCATGGGGGTGGATCGCTGCTGCAATTGTTGCTGCTGTTACCGCACTGGCCATGTTTTCCCGAAGGGTTTCCGATGCTTCAGCCGCTCAAAAGGTTTTAAACGATGTGCAAACCGAGGCCAAAAAAGCTATTGCCGGGGAAAAGGCTGAGATTGAAAGGCTCTTAACCATCGCTCGCGATGAAAAGCGAAGTAAAGAGGACCGCCTGGCAGCTATCAAAAAGCTTAACGAGATTAGTCCTAAATACCTGGGCAATCTTAATCTCGAAAATATCAATACCGATGCAGCCAAAAAATCTACCGAAGAGTATATAAAAGTTCTTGAAAAGAAAGCTTTGGTGCAGGCTGCCCAGGAGAAACTTGTCGAACTCGAGAAGGAGTTTATTGACCTCAGGGAACAGGGTACGGGCGCAGAGGTTAAATGGTACCAGGCCGTGTGGAATACAATTAAAGCTGGCGGTAACCTGACTGCAGCCGCAGCTAATAATGCCATGACACAGGTAAAGAACTACAATGCAGCTTTCGATGAGCTTACAGCAAAGAAAAAAGCCCTGTTGGGCATATTGTCCGAAGTTGATACTTCTGGGAATGATGGTAGCGGAAATAAAATTGAAGCTCAAAAAAACTTAAACCAGGTTTTAAGTGAACTTGACAAACAGCAAAGAGAAGAGTCGCTTTCAAATGCAAGGAAATGGGAGCGTGAAACATTAAAAATTACACAGGATCTAACTGATGAGATTCTCAAAGAAGGCAATAAACAAGTTCAAAATGATGCTAAGGCAAATCAGGAAAAAATAGATGATTTCCGCGAAAAAGGAGGAAAACGAAAAAAAAGGAAATCCTTAAGCGTACAAGCGAATGGATCAATGGGCTTCGCAACGCTGGGGTATCCGAAGAAATACTGAGGCTCGACCAGGAAGCTGCCGCATTTAAAGCTGCTTATGAGTTAAAATTGATGACAGCTGAAGAATATGAAAATGCAATTTCTGGAATTCAGATTGAAAAGTCATCCAATAGAGTTGCCGTTGCAGCTGAATATGCAACACAAGGCTTGAACTTGTTAAAAGGAATTTACGATGCCGACTCACAGGCTTTACAAATAAAATACGATCGGGAATTTAAATCACTTGAAGACCAGCATAAACGTGGTAAAATATCAGAGGAAGCCTACAATAAAAAGAAACTTGACCTTCAATTAAAGCAAGAACAAGAAGAAAAGAAAATTAAAAAACGCCAGGCCAATGTCGATTTTCTTATTCAGATTGCTTCAATTATAGCTTCTACAGCTGCAGCAGTTGCTAAATCTGTTGAAAAATCTCCATTGACTTTTGGTCTACCATGGTCAGCAGTAAACGCAGCTATTGGAGCTGCTCAGGCTGGCGTTGCTATATATCAAAGGGCTAAAGTTGCACAGGCATTTAAAGGTCAATACCCGGTAATTGGTGCCAGCGATGGCAAAAAGTATAACGTTCCCTATGCCGGCAAAATGCGAACAGCCATTTACCCGCGGCCCGTCCTTGTTTCGGAACAAGGCGGAGAAATGGTTGTAGATGCCGAAACAACCAATGATCTTGTAGTTAATTACCCCGGAATAGTTCGCTTTATAAAAGGTCTGGCAGGAAAGCGCGTTCCCCAGTATGCTGATGGATCTCTCCCCGATGTTCCCTCCGGATCTTCTTCATCCGGTTCCCAGGCCAAAGAAGAATTAATGGTGCAGTATATGGCTGCCACTTTGCAGGTCCTTACGCGGCTCGATGGAAAGATAGATAACATGTATGCTAAGTTAGTAATGGATGAATTTATGAAAGCGAAGGCTGAGTATGATGCGAGACAGTCCGATATTACTAAGTCATAATTTGTCCTTTCCGCATCGATAGCTGGTCTATATTTTCGAATTCAAAAAGTAACGAGATGGCTTTATATCCCATACAAACTTTAAAGGAGAGAATAAATAAATTTATTCTCGAAAACTTTATGCAACTTATCACTGGAGGAATATTAAACGGCATCCTCCACGATATAGTTGATAGTATTATAAATGCCATCATTGCTTCAAAATGTTACTTTCTCGCATCAGACTCACAAAAATGTTCAGGCAATAATTGATTATTTACTGCAATTCAAAACCACCCTCGAAACCGAAAAGGCAACAAAGGCTTTTCCACTAACGACTATACCGACGACGAACAGGCCAAACTTGCTAGCCTCAATCAATTATTTTTAGGCAATTACCCCAGCCTGGCACAATTGGAGGCAGCACGGCCAGCAGCCGAACCCGGCCAGTTTGCCCAGGTCAAAACCGCGCCCGGTGATCCCGTGCAGGAATATGTTTGGGACGTGGCCCTAGGTTGGGTAGAGCGAGACCCTGGCGGACAAATTGCCGACACCGACCAGCTCCCTGAGGGCGCAAACAACAAATACCACACCGGCGCCCGTGTGCTTGGTACCGTTTTTGGGAAGCCTGGCAGGCATAGTTTTAAACGTCGAGATTGCTGCTGAAGATACAATTAAACAGGCCCTCGGCAAACTCCAGGGCCAGCTCGCCGCCAAACAAAACGCCACCGACAACACCCTTACCACCACCGATAAAACCATTGTTGGCGCCATAAACGAACTTTTTGCCGGTAACCAGGCTAACACCAACTCCCGCGGCGAAAAAAACCTGCTAAGGCAAAACCAGTTTGCTAATTATTCCGAGGTATTACCAGCCGACAGCGAATTTTATCCATCTCTTTTAAAAAAATAAAGCGGATCGCCAAACTGTCTCGGTTGGTACCACCCCCGGCGGGACTGACATAATGGAAGCCACCGCCGTTGTGAGCACTATAAAATTCTTCGAAAGCAGGTATTTTGCCGCACAGCAGGCAATTTATATATCCGTTGCAAGCGGTACCGTAACCAGTAACCTGGAATACTTTAACCGTAAATATACGCCCGGGCAAGTTGCGGGAGATCCTGAAACGTTGCTGAGTACTCCATACACTAACGTAAACGCTGCCGGGGTAACTACAGTTGGGCAAATGCTAGACTGGTTGGCTGTGAATACAAGTGGTGGGACGCTTGTTCCTGCAGATGCTTGGTTAGATGAAGATGAAACAGCTTTAACGGATGAATATAATGAAATTATACAAATAGCATAATATGGGACAATTAGCTGATAAGACGGAAAAATAAATGTTGTAAGTGATGATCTTGTTGCCTTACTTGATAGTGAAGATTTAACCTCAGGAAAGCCGAAAGTTAAAAAAACAAAGCTTTCGAGTTTTATTTAAATCTTATATCTCATTACAGAGGTACTTATCCGAATGTAGGAGCCTTGGAAACTGCAATACCAAATGGAAATGCAGGAGATGAAGCTTTAGTTGATGCTGGTGTAGGTACAAATGCAATAAAATACATTTGGGATGAACAAGACGGATGGGTTCAGGGTGGTGGAGTTGGCGCGAGTACTTTTGCAGATTTAACTGGAAATCCTACAGATAATTCAACTTTAAACTCGGCATTAAACTCGCGAGCTGACAAGGTAATTTCTCCAACGAGCGGTAATTTGGCTGCTTTAAACGCGGAAGGAAATTTAACAGACTCAGGCTACAAGTCAAGTGATTTTGTAACGGGCACAGAAACGATAGCCTTTACTAATCCAATACCTTTTAATAAATTAAAGACCAGGTTGGAACAAAAAACGGTTAATGAAAATATTGTTATTACTCCTGATACTAATAGCATAGTACCAGGCGCTGAAACATATGCTGAGCTTATTGGAGATGGTGTTCACAATCTTACGCATAAGAACATTATCAACATAGGTGCATTAAATTATGATAAAACGCTGAATATGCTTAATTCAGTAGTTTATCAGAGAATTGGTAATAGGTTTTATTATCAAATTGTACATCAATATGTTCCTGACACTGTAGCCCCATATGTGCTTTATGCTCAGATAGATGGCGGTGCAGATGCCAATAAGATTAAAATATATTATAATGAATTGCTTAGCACTAGTTCAATACCTGCCTTAACTGATTTTACAGCTACGGGGGAAACAACAGGTGCAAGGAATCCCACAGCTCTTGAATATTTGTCCGATCAAATCATTCTAACATTCGCAAGTAATTTCAATTCTGCTGAAGCTGTATCTCTAGCTTATGTTAAAGGCGTAAATCCCATCAAAGATGAGGATGATAATGAAACAGCCGCCTTCACGCAAAATGTCTTTAATGAACAGTTTGTCTTAGATAGAACTAACCAGATATTTGATTTTGAGGCGGATAAAATTAGTATTACAGATGCTACACAAGTTGTTGATGTGTCCGGTACTAAATATGTTAAAAAATGGATTGATTTAAGTGGTGTTGGTAATGATGCCGTACAGTCGAATAATACACGATACCCATTCATTTTAACTGATGCAAATTCTAATAAGGGAGTTAAACATAAGAAACTCCCACAGGTTCCCAGGAAGATTATTTAATAATTCCTGCTAATACTACCATTAACTTACCAGCAGGTGGAGATATTACAATGTTTCTAGTTGCTAATTTCAAAACTTTTATAAGTTCTCCGGAAGGATTTTTAGGTAGGGTTAATGGTAC
>JAAUTT010000143.1 GCA_012031335.1 Bacteroidales bacterium
AACTCACCAGAGAATACTGCTTTAATTCATTATCGTAATATCCCAGTACGTATTGATTTCTCCATACAAACAGAAGTTCTGCCAACTCCTTTTTATTATTCGATTTTGCATATGCAACCAAATCATCATAGGCTGTTGTAATTATTTCGCCCTCCTGGTGATCAAAATTTTTGTTTAGCAAGGTACGGAAATAATTGGCCCATTCGCTTTGCAGTTTTAATCCTGATCCATAATAGCCAGGAGCCGCGGTTGTGCCATAGCCTCCCATGGGTGAACCTCCCAGGGTCATATAAAAAGAATTCTGGCCTCCGATGGTCACCACAGGCTGGTCATCCGGGCCAAATACCGATATGCCTGGCTGGCCTTTGGTGATCTTTCGTATGGCGACTTTGGCCGAATCCAGGTCTTTGGCTAATCGTTTAAATGTAATTTTATCTGCTGTGATACTTTCCTTTCCTGTACCCACTCTCGAAATAATTGTATTTCTGAAGATGTCGAAATTTTCGGGGTTAACAAGGTGCCTTTTGATTACTTCCTTTTTGCAGGTATCGTAAACCTGAAAGTGGATTTCCTCATTACAGAATTTAACCTGGTAAAGGTATCCGCGGTACAAAAAAGAATTGCTGCGGGTAAATTTGTCGTCGCAGGAAGTATTAAGTTGTTGAAACGAACTCAGCTTACAGGTAAAATCGTCGAGCCTTACTGTGATAAGGATGGTACTGCGGGTTGAATTGTCGAGAGTAAGTATCATTTTGCCATTTTCGATATACAGCTTTCCGCCGTTTAATACTTCATCAAAGGTATTGGGGATGTTTGTTCTTACTTTGGATAACATCAGCCGGTCGGTATTGTTTACACTATCGGATACAACTGTGTAAAGCTTGTTTCTGGAGGAATTGGCAAAACGATACCGCGAAAGATCGATGATATGGGAATCTGCAATTCCGGTATGGTCAAACTTGTAAAGTGTCAGTATGGAGGAATATTTTTGCAGGGTAAGCAAATAGAATTTGTTGTTATCTTCAAATGATGCTATAAATTTTTCTTTGCCTGAAATGAATTCTGTTTTTTTGACTTCAAACCCGGCCCCAAATGGAATGGATGTAACTCCCGACCGGTTGTTTCCGGTTAAAAAACAGTGGTGTTACCATCACTGGTAATTCCGCCTAAAAGGACGGTAAGGTTGGTATTAGGCTTTTCTTTGGTAGCTTCGCGGGTTATTTTTCCCAACGAATCAAAGTCGTACACATAAATTTTTTTCAAATCACTCAGAACAAGGTTAAATCCTCCGGTGAAAGGGTTGGTTATGGCCTGTGCCTGTTTGGTCTCATCTATTACTGAATTCATGTTGATACCAATGGTCGAAATTACTTCCTGGGCCTTGCATATCTGGAATGCATTTAACACAATAAATGTGAGCGATAAAAGCAGCGATGATATTTTCATATAGTGGTTGGTAGTTATAAACGGCATGCAAGATAATAATTTATTGAAAGCAACATCCTTAGTTAAAAACCATAAACATAGCGAAATCCGAATGTTTGCTTTCTGTGTTTTAGATTAAGGGGTGAGAACTTCTTTCCCCCGATTTTAACATATTCATTCATAAATATATTCCGGTTCTGTGAAAATGCTAATTTTGAGTGTAAGTTCGAAATCACAAATACGATATATTAACTATGAAAGCCGCCGTTTTAACCGAATACAACAAAATTGAATGGCTCGAAGTGGAAAAACCTGCTGTTAAGCCGGGAGAAGTGCTGGTGAAGGTAAACTTTGGCTGTATTTGTGGCAGCGATCAGCATATTCACAAGGGTGAATTCCATCCGCGAACAAAAACACCCATGATCATGGGGCATGAATTTGGAGGTGTTGTGGTCGAAACAGGCTCAGGGGTAACCGGCTGGTTACCGGGCGAAAAAGTGGCTCCCGACCCCATCATCTGGTGCGGAAAATGTCCTGCCTGCCTAAAAGGTCATTACCCGGCATGCACAAGTCTTAAGTTAATTGGAATCGACTCCGACGGTGGCTTTACGCAATTTGTCTCACTGCCTCCTTCTATGTTGTATAAAGTTCCCCAGCATATTCCCGACGAACATGTGGCGCTCATCGAGGTGCTGGCCATTGGCTGTCATGCCAAAAACAGGGCAGGGGTGAAACCCGGCGATTCCATTGTTATCTGGGGGTCGGGTAAGGTGGGCTTATGCATCCTCGAGGCTGTGCGCACGGTTACCGATAATACGGTTTTTATGGTCGATATACTGGAACCAAGGCTTGCCATCGGACCAAGGTATTACGAGAATGTTATCACCATAAATGCCTTGAACGAAGATCCCGTTGAAAAAATTAAAAAAGAAACTGGCGGAAAAGGTGTGGATATTGCCTTTGAAGCAGTGGGGCACTGGCATGAAATTGAAGGACAGGTAAATCCCATAAGGGGTTGCATCCGCAGTATTGTGGGAGGCGGAACTGTTTGTGTGCTGGGTTTGGGTAACGATCCTTCTCCTGTTTTATTTAAGGAAATGATTTGGAAAGAAGCCCGCATCGTATCTTCCAGGGTAAGTCATGGCGAATTTTGCGAGGTGATAGAACACCTGAATCATGGCCGACTTAAACCTGAGGCACTGATATCCCAGGTACTGCCCGGATCGGAAACACAGCGGGGTTTCGAAATACTGGACGAAAATCCGGCAGAAAATATCAAGATATTGCTCGATTTCCGATCATAACAAGGATCAGCTTGCTGGCCTGGGACGGTAAAACCATCTATAACAAATAAAATCACCATGTCCGACAAATTATTGATTTCCCCTAATGTGATGAAAGCGGAATTTGTCCGTGTTCTTCTATCCATTGGATTTTCGGCCGGGAAGGCTGAGAAATGCGCCGAGATATTCACACAAAACAGTGTGGAGGGTATTTATTCGCATGGTGTGAACCGTTTTCCCAGATTTGTTGGTAATACAACCGATGGATTCGTGAAGCCCGAAACCGAACCTGTTTTGCTGATGCATACCGGATCGTTGGAGCAATGGGACGGACAGCTGGGACCGGGACCACTGAACGCTGTATTTGCAACAGAGCGGGCAATGGACCTGGCCGATAAGGGTTCTATCGGAATGGTAACCCTGGCTAACACAAACCACTGGATGCGCGGAGGAACCTATGGTTGGCAGGCGGCTAAAAAGGGCTATGTTTTTATCGGTTGGACCAATACCATTGCCAACATGCCAGCATGGGGAGCCGTGGATCAACACCTGGGAAATAACCCTTTTGTACTGGCGGTTCCTTATAAAAACGAAGCCATTGTGCTGGATATGGCCATGTCGCAGTTTTCGTACGGGAAAATGGAAATGTACGAGCAGGAAGGAAGAAATCTCCCCTGCTTTGGCGGATATAATAAACAGGGAAAACTAACCGTAAAACCCGGTGAAGTTCTTGAATCGTGGAGACCTGTTCCCATTGGATACTGGAAAGGTGCAGGCTTTTCACTTTTGCTGGATATCCTGGCAACTGTGCTTTCCGGCGGACTGGCAACACACGAGATTAGTAAACGACAGACTGAATATAGTATTTCCCAGGTTTTTATGGCCATACGCATCGGAAGTCTTTCCAATTTTCCGATGATTGAAAACACCATACAAGGAATTTTAAGCGATTACAAACTTTCGGTTCCAGAGGAGCCCGGAACTCAAATACGCTATCCCGGGGAAAGCATTGTTGAAACACGAAACAGGAACATACGCGATGGCATACCTGTTAATAAGGATGTTTGGGAAACGATTTTGAAGTTATAGCAGATCATGAATATGGCTTTCGGTAAGTCAACGACCTTGTTTTATTTAATCTGAATTAGTCTTTTTAAATTTCATAATTGAATCCCTTTGCTTTCACGTGATTCCAGTTAACTATTAAGATCTGGAACGAAGGAAAGGAACTAAAAAACGAGAAAAAAAACGATTTCTTTTTTAATTACAGCCAATAATTTGTCTATTTTGGACCTGATTTAAAGCGCAAAGTATGTACACATTCTGACCGCTAAAACAGTTTCGAATGGCTACTTTAACTATAATATCCGGATACTAACTACTTAAATATGATCAATATGAAGCTTAAAATCTCATCGTGGCGTAATTTTTTTAAAGATCCTTTTCTGCAAAGTTTTCGATTATTGTATTAGGAATCACTTCAACAGTGTGGTTTCTTATCAGGGTAATTCCCAAACCACAACGGGCTACTTACCCTTGTATGCGTGCTGCAGCGCCTTTAATGTCGGGTTTTGTTATCTGGCTCCTGGCAATAATCGGAACTTCATTTGCTTTTACAAAAGCAAGGCAACGGTATAGGGAAACAAGGTACATCGCCGCTTTTTTATTTCTTCTGGCAGGTTTGGTGCAGCATTTTTTATCATGCCCAATTCTCCTGTAGAAGCTAAATCCGGTATGGAAGAATTCCACATCTGGTACAAACCTAATATTCCTTTGGGAACTGCACGGGGCATGTTTCCTGGTCGGGTTGCCTGGGGACATAATCCCAAAGTGGCATCGTGGGATGGTACAACTGGTTTCTGGTGGGAAGACCAATTCAACAACCAACCCGAAACTGACAGGCTTTTGGCTCAAACACTTTTTAGTTTAACTGATATAAAGCAGGAAAATAAAGCGTGGGATGCTTTGTTCCGCTACTTTAACAAAACAAAAAATAATGTAGATGCCGGTTATAAAAAAGGGCAGAAAATTGCCATAAAATTAAACCTGAACAATACCTATTCGCTCGAGAGTAATAACGAGATTAACGCAAATCCACATCTCGTGCTTTCCTTGTTAAAAAGTCTGGTAAATCAGGCCGGTGTTCCCCAGGAAAACATTACAGTGACCGATCCAAGCCGTTTTATCACGGATAATGTTTATGACAAATGCCACACCGCCTTTCCCAATGTACATTATGTTGATCATAACGGAGGCAAAGGAAGGGAGAAGGCTACATTTGTTGAAAATGCTATCCCTTATTCTATTGACAATGGAAAGGTATGTCAGGGATTAGCCAGTTGTATTGTTGAGGCTGACTATATCATTAACCTGGCTTTAATGAAAGGTCATGTAAGTCAGGGGGTGACTCTCTGTGCCAAGAATTATTTCGGCTGTACAAGTATCGAGGACGATTGGCGTAAAAATGCTCATTCAAGCGGGTTTAGCCAAAACAAGGATGGTTCGCATAAATACCTTGTATTTGTAGATTACCTGGGGCATAAGGACCTGGGTGAAAAAACAATGCTTTTCCTTATCGATGGTATTTACAGCAATAAGTTTGTCGATAAAGTTCCTGCTTTTAAATGGAAACTGGCTCCATTTAACGGAAACTGGCCAAACAGTCTGTTTGCCTCTCAGGATGGTGTTGC
Organism: Bacteroidales bacterium; assembly: GCA_012031335.1. The sequence continues at coordinate 5,399 of JAAUTT010000143.1, forward strand.
CATCGATGCTGTGGTACTCGACTTTATTCTTACCGAATGGCCCGATGCTCCGGATATGATGTACAGCGACTATTCCGTAAATGAAAGCGCTTTGGCTGATCATCCTCCTTCAAAAACTGTTTACGATCCTGAACGCGATGGAACAAAACTCACCAGTCTGGGAACTTCGGAACATTGGAACAATGCTGCCGACAAGCAATATTCCCGTAACCTCAAAACCGGCAAAGGCATAGAGTTGGTGTATAAAAAGGTGGAGTAAAGGTGGGTTTATAGGCGAGGATGCAATACTTCGTTTCTTGCATTGAACCTAAAGCTTGTCTTATAAATATTAAAGATTCTGATACTGTTTCTTAAAAGAGAAAATAATGAAAAAAAGTATAATGAGACTCATTTCCGTGATGTTTTTCCTGGAGTTTTGTTTTGCGGGGATAAATGCACAAAGTACAAAACCGGTCGAAAAAGCGCCCATAATTTTATCAGTAAATGCCTATTCGTTCAGCGATCTGCTTTCGGCACGAAACACCCGCGACAATCAACAGGTTTACACCTTGTTTAACCTGCTCGACTGGTGTGCATCTCAAAATATTAAAGCCCTGGATCCAACGGGTTATTTTTTTCCAACTTATCCCATTGTACCCTCGGACGAGTACCTTGAAAAATTCAAGAAGCGTTCTGCGGAATTAGGCCTAGCCATCAGTGGAACTGGTATACGGAATAACTTTGCTTCGCCCGATCCTGCTGTTAGAGCAGAGGGTGTTAAGCTTGCCAAGGAATGGATTGTAGCAGCATCAAAAATGGGAGCTCCGGTTATTCGTTTGTTTTCGGGCGAAATTCCCAAAGGTTATGAAGATAAATGGGATGAAGTGGCTTCGTGGATGATAGCTTGTTATAAGGAATGTGTTCCCTTTGCCGAAAAGTACAAAGTGAAAATAGGTATTCAAAATCATGGGGATATGCTGCAAACTGCCGAACAATGCAAAAAAATACTTGATGCAGTTAATTCTGAATGGGTCGGTTTAATTGTCGATACGGGTAATTTTAAGGTGAAAGACCCTTATAAAGATATCGAGGCAGTTGTTCCTTATGCAATCAACTGGCAGGTTAAGGAAAGTGTTTTCGGAATTGGCAGCCCGGTAAAAACTGACTACAAACGGTTAGTGCAAATAATCCACAAAGGTGGATACACAGGTTATCTGCCTGTGGAAACAATTCCGGTAAAAGGTGGTCCCTACGATCCATTTACCCTGGTACCTCAAATGCTCAAAGAGCTGGATACTGCCATTAAAGAAGTGTATAATCAAAATTGAAATCATTTGAATAAATAGAAAATAGTATATTCCTATTTCCCCTTTGTGCTCACACACATCTTAAATAACCGGGAAGCTCAGATTACCGGGTTTCCTGGCTACCTTTCAAAAACCGGCATACAAGTTCTATTGTCTATAAGGTTTAGATTTTGTTCATCTGAAGAATTGCCGAGGAACAAGTCGAAAACTATTCATTTTAAATTTTGTAAGCATTAATTGTATCAAACATATGTTCGTTATATTTGTGCGGCACAAAAGATACTTATACATACGAAAATGAAAATAGCAATTCCTACAACACAGGCAAAAACAGTGGATGCACATTTTGGACACTGCGAATTTTATACAGTTTTTACTGTAAGCGATACCCGTAGCGTAATTCATCAGGAAACTGTGGCCTCGCCCCAGGGTTGTGGATGTAAGTCAAATATCGCCGGTGTACTTCAAGAAATGGGCGTAACTGTTATGCTCGCCGGGAATATCGGTACAGGAGCTATAAATGTATTAAGCAACCAGGGTATTGAAGTTATCAGAGGTTGCGAAGGCGATATTAGCAAAGTAATCGCCGGTTATTTGAATAATCAGCTGATTGATTCGGGTGAAACCTGCTCGCATCACAACGACGATCATACCTGTGAACACTAAAAAGTTGAGGTTTGTTACAGATTAAATTCAATTAAAAATGCCTCGGCAAAAGCGAAACAGGAAAATAGCAAATCCTCCTCTTTTTAAGGGATTTAAACCAATGGGAATACCTGATGAAAGAGCTCCCGTTTTTATTCATTATGAGGAATATGAGGCAATCCGTTTATGCGACTATGAACTTCATGGACAGGTTGAAGCTGCTAAACTGATGGAAGTATCCAGGCCTACCTTTACTAGGATATATGAAAGTGCGCGGCGTAAAGTTGCCCAGGCTTTCGCTGAAGGCAAACCTGTTATCTTCGAAGGTGGTAAGGTATATTTCGATAGCGGATGGTTTGTATGTAACAGTTGTGGATGCTGGTTTAACAACCCGGAAACGGAAGGTGCCGTAGAGTCCTGTCCTCTTTGCGGATCGATTGAAATAGCGCAATGTGCCGACAATAATAAGCCAGAATAAAGATGAAAGTTGCAATCACATCTACCGGTAATTTCCCGGGAGCCAAAATAGACAGCCGGTTTGGAAGGTGTTCTTATTTTGTTATTTACGATACCGAAAATCAGGCCACTGAATACATACCTAATTCCGGAAAGGACAATATCGAAGGTGCTGGTCATGCTGCCGTGCAGCTTATAACTTCCCGAAATGTCCGAAAGGTAATCTCCGGTGAATTTGGAACTAAGGTAAAATCCGAATTCGACCGCATCAAAGTGCAGTTGATTATTATGCCCGATGAGAACAAAACTGTTCAGGATATTATCGATTATTTAAATCACCGAAAACACTGATTATAATTCAATTTCGTTGAATTAAGAACTCTTTACGCATCAAAGTGGCGCTAGCTTTTTGTTAAGTCAACGACATGGGAGTTGAACCAGTAAGCATCTGTAAGGGTACGATATTGAACCTTATATAACCCGGGCCATACCGAGCTGGCATTTGTGAGACGTAAAAACTGGAAACCATTTACTCCGCCGGAATTTGTTGGCAGACATTCGCAGATTTGCCAATATGGAAAATAAACGTAAATTGAGATACATGTCAAAAAAATGTTGATCTATATTAACTTATAAGCAGGAATCATCCTGTTTATAATGCTTCGAAAAGGATTAATCCGGATTATTTTTGTACTGAATTTATAAACAATATGTATCTATGGAAAAAATACTCATAATAGGAGGCGTTGCAGCCGGCGCTACCGCAGCAGCTAAAGTTAGAAGAAT
>JAAUTT010000144.1 GCA_012031335.1 Bacteroidales bacterium
TGGTTTTGACTTTCCTTACATGGGCATGTTTTTACCCGAAGTTGACAGCAAAACAGAGCGTTGGGAAAGATTTCATCAAAATGGAGTTAAGGTAGGGGATGGATATACCTCGGTAAAAGAAATTGAAGACTATATGGGCAAAATGAAAAGCTACGGATTTAATGTCCTATGCTATTTTAATGCAACCGAAGCAGGTAACCACATATTATACCCAATACCACCCAGGGTAGCGAAAGATGACAAGGGCCTTTGGCGAAACCCAAACGATTTTGTGTATTATACAAACGTTAAAAATGCATTAGTAAAAGATAGGTCCGACAATGGAGATTCTCCGCTCTATTCAAACTGGGAAGGCTGCGTTGTTGTTGATCCTGGTGAACCCTTTTATGAAAAACATTTACTTGAGCAGGCCCAACGTCATATCGAATACCTCCCTTCCAGTGCCGGAATATGTATTGACAGGCTCGATTGGTTGCGAACCTATAATTTGAACGGGAATGACGGAATTAGCTGGAAAAACAATACTCCTTCACGTTCAATGCTCCTCTCCTGGCAAGATTTGATGAATGATCTCGGGCCATTAATGCATAAAAATGGGAAAGTAATTTTCGCAAATGTTCTATATAGCAGAATTGATGTAATGAAGCACATAGATGCCATTTATGACGAATACGGGCACCTGCCTTATTCGCTCAACAGGAGTGCATTGCTTTCATTGAGAAAACATTGATAGCATGGACCGTGTCATCCGGCGATATATTGCCTGATCCTGACAAGTATTTTCAGAGACACTTATATTTAGGTGCATATCTTACAGTTCCCTTCCCAAATAATGATCACACAATCAGGCCTGATCAAACAATTGAAAAGTTTTATTTAGATTACGGTGGCATGCTTTCGGCCTTAAAAGGCAGAAGATGGATGCTTACACCTGAAACATTTAAAATTGAAAAGGTGTTGCCAAAGCCAATCTTTTTGAAACTGACTCTACCTACATTTTACCTGTTGTATTTGGCGAAGAAGAAAAGATTGTAATTTCGATAAACGAATCATTAATTGACATTTCTTCAAGTCATGTAATTTATCCTGCCACAGGTGCAGTTAATATTGAACCTGCCCGTAATAATGGAAGATCATATTTTAATATACCCTTAAAAAGGAATTGTGCAATGCTTATTATAAAAAAGAGTAAAAAATAGACGTCATTAAGCTGTTTTCGAAATTCCCTACCTATTAATATTAAACACCACAAATCTCAAAAAGTAACATTTGGCAGTGCGTTTTGAAAATACTATCTTACCAAATGTTATTTCCAGGATTTAAAGTAGAGTGTTATAGCAATCGACAAACATTTGCTAGCTACCTATCATTATCAGGTAACTTAGATATGCACAACAGGTCGCTTACCTACGGACAAAATGCTGATGAATTCAGGTTTTAGCGAGCTTGCTTTTTAGTTACCGGCAATTCAGCAGCAAACGATTTCATGACCAATTGATAAATACTCTTCATCCCAACGCAAACTAACTCCTTTAGTGTATTGTTGTAGTTATGAAGTTCAAGAACACACTTCATAACTGCATATATTAACAAAGTTTCTACACTTTTCCCCAATAAAACGGCAAAAGTGTACTTGTGGAGTACACAAAAGTAGTTCGCTATAACAAAAGCTCACTTTAGAAGTTTACGGTTGTAGTTCGAAAGTACTCTTTTTTACTCTGAAACTAAACCAACGGACTTTTCTTCTGCAAAAATGCACTATAAATTAGAGTACCTAATTTTGGTGTTGCTTCTGTAATTGAATGAGGGAATTGTAACTATTAGGAAAGGCAGCATCGTTTTTGGTCTCTCTAAATTTTTCCCTTTGATATCTAACAGCAAATCAACTATAATGAAACTTTTAAACACTTTATTGTTTGAAGAGAAAATCCATTTTAACCAAAATTACATTAAAAATCACAGTAATAAATTTTCTAAAAGTAAGATACTTTTAAATAATCTGATGTTTTTGTAATATTAACCATTATAATTAGTTTTTTTGCTATTTTTGATAAACTTGAATGCTTTATCATGGTTCAAATTACTCGTTATTGATTTAACTTTAAAAATTGCGTTATGGCGGAATGTTCGAATAAAAGGTATACTATTCAATTAAGTTTTGAAGAAATTAAGTTACCCCCATTCGATGAGATCCTCATTATAGGCAAAAAATGCCCCCAGGGGAAACATGGCTTATATAAGTCGTTTGAATTTCTTGTACCTAATGAGTACGATGTATTTGAAGTTGATCACGATATTGTTGAAGCAGTTTATATCAACCGCAGATTACTTAATAAAATATGCAAGGATAAAATTATTGATATACTGACAGAAAAGGTTTTCCCTTTCACTTCCATTTCCGAGATAGTAAAAGTTGACTTTAAATTAAAAGTTTCTTATGATTCGATTGAATTCGACAATAATTCAAATTAAAAATGTTGGTAAAAAGCCTTATAATTCAAGATTTCGAAATAATCCACCCAAACGCCGGAGTTAATTCTATTGAAAATATCTTGAAAGAAAAAAGTACATCATAGTGCAGGATGATCAAAATCAATTTTATGGAATACTAACTCCTTTGGATATTTTTGAATGGATAATCCAGTCCATATTGACCCCACCTTCCAATTTTCAAATTCTTCCATTTTTGAAATGGGTTTGGAAAAAGCAGTCTGTCATTCCGGCGGATGTTGACCCCTTAGATTGAGCAAAAAGTAGGTTTTATTCCGGTGCATATTGACCCCACCCCGTCGGCAGGGCAAAATTATTCCGGAGCATATTGACCCCTTTGTTCAAAATTAAACCGAGGTTTTGGTTCTTTGGCGGTTTTTAAACAACCGCTAAAAAGACGTGCGATGGCCGGAAAACCAAAACCTATGAGTAAAATAAAACAGTTAATACAATTACACAATCAAGGCAAAGGAATTAAATTCATCGCCCGTGCCCTGGGTATAAGCAAGAACACGGTAAAGTCCTACCTTGAAAAAGTTGCCACCTCCAAGTTAGATGTCCAAGCGTTAATGGAGCTTGAAGATCCCATTCTGGAAGGAGAGTTTCATGCGGGTAATCCGGCTTACAAAAGAGATGAACGCTACGAGCATTTCATCAGCAAGCTGGATTATTTTGAAAAGGAACTTGGACGCCGGGGAGTTACCAGGATGCTTTTATGGGAAGAATACCGCCGGGATTATCCTGGAGGGTATGGCCATTCCCAGTTCTTTTTTTCATTTATCGCAACAGTTGGTAGCCCGCCGTCCGAGCATGGTATTAGAACACTGTGCCGGGGAAAAGCTATATGTAGATTTTGCCGGAAAACCACTTTCTTATATCGATACACAAACCGGAGAGATTATCAATTGCCAGGTCTTTGTAGCTTGCTTGCCCTACTCCGATTATAGCTTTGCCATGGCCGTAAAAAGCCAAAGTGTGGAAGACTTTCTTTATGCCCTGGGCTGTTGTTTAAGAGCCCTTGGGGGCGTTCCCAAAATATTGGTCCCCGATAACTTAAAATCGGCCATTATCAAAGCCAGCCGTTACGAACCCGATGTTAACAACGCCCTGGACGATTTTGCCAACCATTACAAAATTGCTGTTGTACCTGCCAGGGTTCGGAAGCCTAAAGACAAAGCCCTGGTCGAAAACCAGGTAAAGCTTATCTATACAAGGGTATATGCAAAACTTCGCAACCAACAGTTTTTTGACCTTGCATCGCTTAATAATGCCATTGGTGAAAAAATCAAGGAACACAACCAAACACGCATGCAACAAAAGCCTTACTGCCGTGAAGAACGTTTTTTGGCCGATGAACGGCATTTACTCTCCCCTTTGCCCGAACAATCTTTTGAACTCAAATATTACAGGGAACTAAAAGTGGCAAAAAACAACCACATCTATTTAGCCCAGGACAAGCATTACTATAGCGTTCCTTATGCATATACCGGATCAATGGTAAAGGTAATTTATACCCGGTCAATGGTGCACATTTATGCCAAAGGCCAGCAAATAGCCCTACATGTGCGCAATTACAAACCAGGCGAATATACATTTGTAAAAGAGCATTTATGTTCCCATCACCAACATTACCTGGACCGTAGCCCGGAATACTACATCGAAAAAGCAAAAGGGCGGTCAGAGCCTCTCTACCAATTGGTGCAACTCATGTTTGGGCTGAAACGCTATCCCGAGCAACTTTATCGGTCATGCGATGGATTACTCTCGCTTGAGCGGAAAACCGACCCCACTACCTTTGCAAAAGCCTGCCAAATAGCCATTGAAAATCAAAATTATTCATACAAGTTTTTAGAAAAAATCCTCAATAACAATATGGTTTCCGAGCAGGAAACAAAACCAGGTAAACCCCTGCCAGAACACGTGAACAAGCGAGGGGAAAAACATTACGAACAATTAATCCTAAATTTTTGAATATGACACAAATTGAAACACAATTAAACAATTTGCGCCTACACGGAATGAGCCGTAGTTGGCAGGCCTTATTGGAGACAAGAAGGCACCATGAACTCTCTTTGAGCGAAGGGATGGAATTGCTCCTTCAGGCTGAAGAACAAGAGAGAAAAAACAAGCGTTTTGACCGCCTTCAGAAAAATGCACGCTTCCGTTACCAGGCATCCGTGGAAGAACTTCAATTTGAAGCTTCACGTGGGCTGGACAAAGCCTTAATAACCAATCTGGCAATGGGTGAATATATTACCAAGGGAGAGACTGTGTTAATTACCGGTGCCACAGGATGCGGAAAGAGTTTTTTGGCTTCAGCTTTAGGACACCATGCATGTTCCCAAGGTCATAAAGTGATTTACTATAACTTTCAAAAACTATTGTTAAAAGCCAAAATGTCGAGATTAGACGGTACCATTATAAAGTTTTTTGATGGGGTAGCAAAAGCTAATTTGCTCATCATTGACGATTTTGGCCTGACCCACCTGGAGCAACAACAACAATTAGACCTGATGGAAATGATTGAAGACCGCCATGGTAAAACAGCTACTATTATTGCCAGTCAATTACCGGTAGCTAACTGGTACGATGTCATTGGCGAAGAGACTATTGCAGATGCAATACTCGACAGGCTGGTACATCTTTCCTACAGAATTGAATTAAAAGGTGAAAGTTTAAGAAAAAAACGGTAAAATTGTCAGTCATTTACGTTCTTTAAATCAAAACCTCCAAGGGGGTCAACATGACCGGAATGAAGGGGTCAATATCACCGGAATATCCAGTATGTTCTTCCGGTATTTCAAAATGACAATTTTTAGGGGTAATTAGTATGCAAACCATTGTGGAGGCAATATCGCATGAAAAGGAAACCACTGAAAGCATGCTTATTCAGACAGAAAGAGAACTAATGGGTGAAAAAGAGAAATCACAAATTGCCGAAAAACTCAAAGAAGCTTTCCTCCAAAACATTTCTCACGAATTGCGCACCCCACTAAATGGATTATTGGGTTTTGCAAACATTCTTTCTTCCTCCCAATTAAACGATTATCAAAAAAGAGGGTTTTATCAATTAATTTTCAAAAGCAGTAGGAGATTTTTGGACATAATGGGTGAAATTATCGAACTTTCACGCATACAATCAGGAGATATAAAATATCAAAAAAATACTTGTTGCTCTGCAAGGGATATAATCAACGAACTTTACCTTTATTATACTGAAGAAAAAGAAATTCTTGATAGATCAAATATAGAAATTCGAATAAACGAAAAAGAAAATGATTTAATCTTTTTTTCTGATCTTTCTAAAATTAAGCAGATTTTGGGGCATATCATTCAAAATGGACTTAAATTCACCGAAAAAGGTTATATAGAAATAGACTTTAAACAAGATGGTGGATATATAGTATTTTTGATAAAGGATACCGGTATAGGAATTCCTATTGAAAAACAAGACTTTATTTTTAAAGCATTTGAAAAATTAGAAAATAATCAGGTGAAATTTTTCCCAGGTGTAGGTGTGGGACTCACAATTGCCAAATTTCTCACAAACTCTCTAGGTGGCGATATAAGATTTGAATCGGCGTACGAAAATGGTTCTGTTTTTTACATCTCTTTCCCACTATTGAATAATTAAATTTAATTTTCTTAAGGCAAAAACCTTGTTTACATTACGTTAACTTACTTTTATTAGATAATTTTTTTGTTTTGGCCTTTAAAATAGCATCTTTAATATCTTTCGAATTATATCCTAATCCCTTCTCTGACAAATAATCCCAATCATCAGGGCCAATAACTTCAATGTCATTTTTGGCTAATAATTCGGATGTAATTCCATTACCAGGGGTTAACTTCCCCGTGAATGTGCCATCATAAATCAAACCAAATCCACACGATGGACTTCGCGGTTGAAGTATCGCTTTTTTAATATTTTGATTTAGACATATCTCAAGGGTTTTACGCGCACCATTTACAAAAGCCATGGTATGATCGGCACCCAATTTTGTCAAAATCTTTGCTTCGCCTTTTAAGGTAATTAATTCACATGGTTCTCTGGGAACTGTTAATCCCCCAAGTAACTCCGGACAAACAGCTATTGCTTTTCCCTGGCTAACTAAGCTAACAAGTTTTTCGATTCTGGAATTCGACCCATTGTATCTGCAATTTTGACCCACAAGGCATGCACTTATTAAATACATCTCAGAATAAATAAAATTAAACTACCAAGCTCAATGCTTTCATTTTCAAAAAAAATAACACTTCATGATACTATGCAAAAGTAGCAAATTGAAATGTTTAATGATTCCTGTTGCATCCGGTTTAAACCTGTTATCAATTTTAGCGCGAATGTATTGACAAAAGCCACTCCTCAGCTTCTTTTCGACTGTTGAAAATGGATAAGGTGTTATTGCTAGGAGGTATTGACTTTATTAATAGTAAAATATGTAGTTTCCCAAGCAGTTTTGAACTCATTACAATACCTATATTTTTTATGGCTGAGCTTTTTAAATGCTTACTAATGATTTGTATTGCCTTTTTATTAAATGGATAGCAAAAATCAAATGCATCGATACACAGAACATCTGAATTAAATACTTCGGCAGTGCTGAAAAGTGTATCGATTTGCTCCAAAAATTCCCATTCGGACAATTGAGCACTTGCTTTTGTCCAAAATTGGAAAATTACTTTACCTGTTCGTGAACAGGACAATTCAGAGAATTCGTTTTTAACTACTGGAGTCATTTGCTAATCATTTATCCCTTTTAAGCAACTTTAATTACTTCCGTGTAAATTAACAACAATATGCTTAAAATAGCTAATGACCTAATAATGGCAAAAATATGTGGTTGGTTCTTATATATAACATTTTCATAAATAAGAGAATTAACAACATACCTGTTTTATTAAAAATTAGTTTTTAAAACATTTTGAAAAAACATGGGAGAGATATCTTTTAAATAATCCCACTGCCTTAACATATAAGAGTATTCATCTTTTATGTTAAGCATATATTGATTTTCTATTTTCCCATAATCAACCACCCGGTCATTCAGGACATCCATGCATGCCATGGCAATAGCCTGGCCGCTTTGCATTGCTACTGATATTCCTTCTCCAAAAGGATTTAAAAAGCCGGCAACTTCTCCGGCAAAAAACACATTGTTAAATCGAAACAGAATATTAAAATCGGGAAATACAAGAGGAAGATTCCACAGTTCCCGGGATATTTCAAGCTCGGGCCTAAAGTGAAAGTGCTTTTTTAAGTAATCGTTGAAAACTTCGTGATATCTCTCTGCTTCTTCAATATTGGAGGTTATTGTTCCAACTATAATGTTTCCGTTTTTAGAATTCACCCAGGCATCGTATTGTGAAAAACAGGGAGAGGTAAATGCGTAAAATTTGGCGTAGTCGATTGCTGCAGTTCCTTTATAAAACTTTTGGCATGTAAGTACCTTTTTCTGTGTCGGGGCACCAAATATTTTTCGTGAAGTACCATTACGCCATCGCAGGCTATTAGTATTTTTGATTGAAGATTTAATTCATTGCTTTTAATACGGATTGTTGAAATAAAACCATCAGGATTGGTTTCGTATTTCAATAATCTGGCTTCCGGAATAATATTAACCCCCTTGTCTTTTAATTTAAGGTTAAGCCAATAATCAAATTTCTCCCTCAGTATATTTATCCCTTCATCCTGGAATTCATAAACTTCATTATCCTCGTTGATAACAGTTAATCCTGTTGTCCTTTCCGGAGTACATGTTACCCACTCTGGGATATCTCCAAAATGCTTGGTTACCAACTCAGATGTTTTTTAATTAAAATGCCGGAACATGATTTGCGGCGTGGGATAGGTTTTAGTTCAATTAATGTAACATTAAAATAATCGGCAAGGACAAAGGCTGCCATGCAACCGGCAGGCCCCGCTCCAATTATCAAAGCGTCGGTTCTTTGCATAAACTTTAGGTTTTGTTTTCATGTACTGGCAAGGTGCCTGTAATTCAAATTGAATTAATCAACGTAATTTGTAATTAGCAAATAAAAAAAGTATCATTTTTCGCAAA
>JAAUTT010000145.1 GCA_012031335.1 Bacteroidales bacterium
ACCAACACCGGCTATACCCAATGCGGGTTGCAGAGGGTTGCAAGCAGCACGTCCTGCATCGGGGTTCGTCTCGGGGGATACAGTCGCAGCTCCACAATCCCGCACATGGGCATAGCCAAAACGTTAGCACATATACTAAGAAAACATTTGAGTATGAGAACAACATTATTAATTATTTTATCCTTAATTACATATCTATCAATTGGACAGACAATGAAATTTGATAGCTGTGGAATTGACTTAAATCCAGAATTGAATAAATTTGAAATACTTTATCTTGATAGTGTATTTTTTGCTCCGTATGAAATAAACGGAGAACTCCATAACTTTACAAATGGATTTAATTTTCATGACAAAAAGTTAGCATTTTACGATTGTGGAGAAATTGAAAATAATGGTTATTTGACTAAAATGGAATTCTTCAAAAAATTATGCCTGAATATCATGGACCACATGGATTAACAATTTTAAAAGAGAATGAAAAAAATGAAACCGGATTTGATGCAATAATTATTATCAATTGTAAAATGATTAATGAAAATCAACTTATTGAAAAAATGAAAATAAATTTAAAATAATAGTACATGTGCTAACCATGTGTAAGCACAATGCTCTTGACCGTGGGTCGCGGGCATCGGCGCCCGCCCCGGTCAAGGCGCAGCCATTAGCCTGACTCGTCAAGCTACGGCTGACTTCGCCGGCTGCGCCCCGCTTCGCAGAAAAAGAGTTTGTCGACTTCGGCTGACTTTTACGCTCAGCGGTGGTGCAAACTCGACAATGACGCTTTCCCGAAGCCGCACTGTGCCTACACAGTTACGTTGTGTGTAATTTAACGGCAAGACACTACCAATAGAGAATAAATTAGTGAGATGGAATGTTAAATACCCGAAAAGTTTGAGTAGCAAAACATCTGACATCAACTATTGATTAAGAAAAATATGGATAAAATAATTGGCACATTAGGAATTACATTGATTATTATTTTACCTCTGATAAGATTTTACCAAAGAAATAACTGGGCTAAGACACAAAATTTAATTGGAATTATTGGATTGACAATTTTATGGTTTTTGATTGCGACACCATTGCATGAATTAAGTCATATGATTGGAGCAAAAATTTCGGGAGTGAAAGTTATCGATTATCAACTACTCCCAAAATATTGGACTGGTGATTATCGCACAGCATACATAAAAACAGACTCTGAGACAAAATTTCAGGAATTTGTAGTAAGAACTTCACCATATTTTCGAGATTTAATTATAGCGATAGCTGGATATTTGATTTTAATAAATAAACGGATAACCAATTCATTTATAGTAGGATTAATTTTTGTATTTTTCCTCCTAAATTCTGTTTTCGATATTGTTGTTAATTTTTTAGGCTATTCAATTGATAAAGACGGAGATTTAAATGGATTATCGAAATTAATTGGACATTTTTGGACATACTTTATTGGGATATCAATAATTGGATTGACATTGATTCTAACGTATCGAATATTTAAAGCATATAAAGGATTTCCAAAAAAAGTGATAAAAACTACACACAACAATGTATATAGCAAATAGGCGTGACAGTAGTAAAATTAACGGTTGCAGCCCGCTTCAACTTCATCACGGTTTGATAGGTTTGAAGCCCGCAATCGCCTACTTGCCATATACTCAACGTTGTGCACAATATTGACATCGCATAAAATCAACATTATATGAAAAGGATTTACATTTTTATAATATTTGTATACGTTTCAATAGGTCAAGTCTTTTCTCAAGATTGTCCAATAATCTTATCTAATTTACCTAAGTATGGTAGTAATTTTACTTCTTTAAACAGCATTTTTGAAAAGAGTGAACAATGTAAAATAGTTTTATTCGAAGGAATTGATTCCATTGTAAATCAGAGAATAATTAATCGTTTTGCATATTGGTTTTTAAATTCAAAAGCAAGCAAAAGCATCATTAATTATACTGACATAGACTATGTTAGTATAAATGCTGATTCTAATGAAAGTTGCCTTTTTATAGGAACCTTTAATGAGCTACCAGATATAAGTAAATATGGACTACCATTAACACAAAAAGGAGCGAAATTGATTATTGGCGGTACTGTTTTGGAAGGTAATAATGATGCTGTTGTTATTGTTAACGCGTCAGGAAAATATATTGCAGCTTTTGGTGGTTCAATAGCTGCATTGGATAATATAGCTTTCAGATGGCTTGGGTTTTATGACTATTATATACTTAAAAATAATAAAATCAAATATTTCGGTAATCTTAAAGATGGTATCATATGTCGGGATAGCTTGATAAATGTTGACTTAATCCGAATGAAGAATTATTCAAATGTCATTTCCAATAACTTTATTGAGGCGCATTTTTCATGTCAATATAAAAATGTTATCAATGTGGGCGAGAAAATTGATTCTTTAAATAGTGTATTTACTACCTTCTGTGATATATACAAAGTTACAATGCCTTCTCAAAAATTAAAATATTTCATACATAACGATTCATATGAGATTAATATAGTAAGTGGCTCGCCCAAACCAGGGTCAACAGCCGGATTTGTTATTGATAGTACTATTCATACTGTAGGTTTAGATATTGGCTTATTATCGCATGAGGGTGTTCATTTCATTTTCAATTCAAGTGTTAGTTGTCCAAATAGCTTTTTTAATGAGAGTATTCCTATGTCGTTCGGCTATTTCTTAAATTCTAATCAAATCAAATCAGACTGTAATTTAATTAAGGACTATCTATCATACGACTTTGAACCATTAATTTCTGCAAAATCGATTTTGGAAAGGCCCCAGTAATAGTGGAAATTTATTATCATACCCAATTTGTGGACTATTTGTAAAATATTTGATTGACCAATATGGAATTAATAAGTTCAAAGAGTTTTTAAAGTACACTAATGTTTCAGACGGATTTAAAAAAGTTTTCGATAGAGACATTTTGGAGGTTATTTCGGATTGGAAAGAATGGATTCTATTCAATGACAAATAAATACTGTGCACAACATCATATAAATTTTATTGGGGCGGACTTGCGAATTTTAAAGTGCTGGCTTCTAATTTAGCTCTTAACGTCTCGACAAGAAAGTGCTACGAAATCCCCAACAAAACTTATATGTGTCGTTGTGCGTAAGTAAATGATCTTTCTTTTGGGATTGTAATGAGCTGATTAATAAGTCTGGTTTTTCATGGACAATGAGTATGTTTATCAGGAAACATTTGGATTTGATAACAAGCTCATTTCTCATCAACGGCAGATTTGAATTTTGGCAGGCTGAAACTGCTTTGGGATTGTGAGTTGCACCGCAAACCCCGGCACTATTGGACAGTTAGTATGGTAACTTGACAATTTTCCAAAATATGCCAGGTCCTTTTGGAAAGTAATGTATTTTTACGTGCAGATGTTCTTTGGGATAATAAGGCAACAAACGGATGATTATAAAAAATTTACCAACGCACAACAAGGTGTCAAACAAAATGCTCTTTTAGGTGAGTTGCGGGCTTAACCACTCGCCCCAGGCTCATCGCCGCCACTGGCTGATTCAGTTAAATTTCGACTGATTCACTGGCGGCGCCCCTCCCGGTGAACTGAATTGGCCCCATCGGCTGATTGCAAACCGTTCGGGGCCGGTACGCGATGTGGACGTGCCCACGAAAACCGCACTTTGTTTACACCGATCGTTGTGTGGCATTTTAAAATCGTGCGCAACCATTAGATAATAAAAATAATCTATTGATAAAGTAAAGAACCATGAAAGAAAAATTGAGTTTCTTGATAGTAATTGGAATTATCGTAACTGGATTTATAACAGTAAATTCATGTGAGAAAGAATCTACTAAAAGACCGATTGATGGGATTTGGGATTTCAACATGAATTGTAATAAAAATCTGTACAGAGGCTGTATTTTTAGTATTAATCGGGATTTTAAAGAAACTGTAAAGATTGATGGAAATTCATTTACAAGATTTTACGATGATTCACTGGTTTTCTCAGACAATGTTAAAATTTCTGATTCAGTAATTATTTTCGGAAACGATATTTTTAGTCAACAATTCATATTGCGGAATGACACATTGACTCTAATTGATACTTGTTTCGCTTGTGACTATAATGTTTACATAAAAAGAAAATGATTAGAAAATGAAAAATATATGGATACTTTTAGTTCTCGGCTTGACATTTTCATGCGACAAATCGGATGATTCAATAAAATCAAATGCTGTGATTATTGATTTTAATCCTGATAAATGCTACTGTTGCTGGGGTTGGACAATAGTAAAAGGAAATGATACAATAAAATCAGACGATATTATCATCGGAGAAACTGTTGGATATGATAAAAAATATCCTGTCGATGTTTATATTGAGATGGGAGAACTTGAAAATAAATGTTCTGATATGGGATTTTCAAATTCCGATTATTATGATGTGATAAAAATTGAAAAGGTAAAATAAAAACGCCACACAACACGCGGTATAAAAAATTGCCGGTTCAGTAGGTTATTCAAGGGTTGTAGCCCGCTTCAACTTTCATGTAACTGGATAGGAAATCGCCCGCAAACGGCAACTTTTCATACCGCCACCGTTGGCGGTAATTATAAAGACATGACACACAGACTTTTTGCATATAGATTCATTTTGGCTATTGCGGTTATTCTGATTAGTAGGAGTTTAAACGCAAGTCCACAATTACCTGACTATCTGATTTACAATGGAGATACTTTACCTGTTTATAATTTGATTCTCGAAAAGTATTTTGAAAACATAAATCAGAAAGACCAAGGTGATTTATTTGGACTAAAATTTAGAGATGGTGCATCATTTAATTGCTGGCGTGGTTATCAAGCAATTTACACGATTGAAAATGATAGTTTATTTCTTAGTAACATTATATATTGCGGAGAAAAATTTAATAAGAAACCAATTGATATAATAGAGTCAGATAAACGGATAAACGAAATATTTAAAGATAAGGTTAAAAACAGACGAGTTTTTATTGATTGGTTCAGCGGAAATATTAGTCTTCCAATGGTAAATTGCTCAGATGGGATGGCGTATTTTATAAATCCTTTGAAAATGAAATTTTAATAAACATAAATAAAGGAATTATAAAAAAAGTAAGACAAATTGAGAATTATATCGATTATTCAAACCGAATAAACCGTAGATATGGGGATACAATTTCTAATGTTCTATTTGAAAAACTCAAGGATTTAAATTGGAAAAAATTAGATGATTGTGATTGTGCGGAAAGTTACATCGTTACGATTGATAAAAATGGACGAGTTGGTAATGTTAAAATGGCTGATTACCTGACCAAACAGGATATTAAGGATTGTTGGGAAAGAAGCGAATACAGGTTTTGTATAAATTCGATTCGAAAAGCACTACGACCACTCAAATTTGATTTAATTAAGCAGAGTGGACTTAAAGTGCTTGAGAAAGTATATATTGAGATTTGGTATGAAGAGTCAACAGGACAGATTGAAAACTGGACAAAATAAATAACTACCGCCAACATCGTGTATAAAGCATTGGGGATTAAGTGGATAAATCAAGTGTTCTGCCCCGCATTGGCGTTTGTGTCGGCGGATAGGAACGAAGCCCGCAATCCCCAACGCTTAATACACGCAACCGTTGTAGTGCATTTTGAAATCACATTCCCAACACAAACCATATTTAAAAATCTGACATTGTTAATTTATACTAATGATTATCAACGGAATACAAAAATAGAAAGTAACTCATAAAAATTAAAAAATATGAAAAAACCTTTAATATTATTTTTAGCAATATTATTTGTACAATTGTTAAATGCTCAAAAATTTTTAACTAGTAAAGAAGATTTAACAAAACATTCTGAAAAAGTTGTGCTGTATTTAAAAGATTCCAAATTTGAGAAGGCTTTTGGCGAACTTCAAGAATATTGGCCATTACCTGAAAATGAATTAATTCAATTAGAATCACAAACAATTAAGCAATTTAATATGGTGTCTGATAGATTTGGTAAAATAATTGGAACTGATTTTATCAAAGAAAAAACTATTAAAGATTACGTCGTAAGAAACATCTACGTTATTAGATTTGAAAAACATATGATTAGAATTTTATTTACATATTATAAAAATGATAATGGCTGGATATTAAATGGATTTAAATGGGATGATCAGTTTGATGACCTATTCGACTAAAATAAAAACGCACTACAACATGGTGTAAACACAATGCTAATTATCTGTGCTTTGCGGGCTTAATCACTCGCCTCGAACCAATCGCCGCCACAAACCTGATTTGGTTTAACAACGGCTGATTGTTCTGGCGGCGCCCGCCCCGGCACAAACCGAATTTGGTCAAATACGACTGAACATTATCGCCGGGCGGGGTCTAAACTTGATACTGATGCGCCCACGAAGCCGCACTGTGTTTACACCCAACGTTGAACTAAACCGCCTTTGGCGGTAATATGATAATTAAAGGGTAATCTGTAAAAAATACGGATTTAGGAAAGAGCTGCAAAATAGAATACCCATAGCGACGGACGGCTTTGTCCAACTATATTCTATCAATCATTTCATCAGTGGTTTTCATAGCTTTAGAGCAATTTTGTTAAATCAGTCTTTTAATATACTTTTGATTAACGATTGATAGAATACTATGATGTTAGGCACAAACGGGAAAAATCCTGCAACTATTAAACTAAACCGATAAAAAGACAAGATAGAATGATAGCCAACGCGCAAAGCAAGAGTGTTCCAGCCCGTCCCACAACCTTCCCTTCGCTTCCACACACTTGCTTTCTTTGCCGACGCTCCTGTTAATAAACCATATCAAATTGATAATAAATATATCGCTAGAATATTAAAAAATATATAATCATGTTTTATATTTGTATATATTGTTTAAAATAATGAATAGAATAAAGCAAATATTAAAACAACAAGGTAGGTCACAAAAATGGCTCTCTGAGAAATTAGGAAAGAGTTATGTTATTGTTACAAATTATTGCAATAATAAAGTACAACCGCCTTTGGATGTGTTAAATAAAATTGCTGATATTTTAGACGTTGATGTTCGTGAATTATTAAAACCAACAAAAGTATGATTAACGAATACTCAGTGGTTGATTTGTTCAGTGGGATTGGCGGTCTGACACACGGATTAGTCAAAGAAGGGTTCAAAGTTGACGCAGGTGTTGATTTTGATATAAGCTGTAAATATGCTTTCGAGAAAAATAATAAAACCAAATTTGATTTATCAAGATTTAACAAAACAAGATTCTGCTGAAATTGTAAATAAACTTTTCACAGGAAACAAAAAAATCTTAGTCGGTTGCGCTCCATGCCAGGCTATTTTCTAGTTATAATAAAATCAGAAAATGATAAATGGAAGCTGCTTTATTCCTACGGTAAATTAATTGATGAAATTAAACCCGAAATAATTTCTATGGAAAATGTTCCTCAATTGAGAACATATCAAGAAGGAAAGGTATTTAATGATTTTATTAAGGTATTAGAAAAGAATGATTATCACATTTTTTATACGGTTGTAAATTCTCAATATTACGGTGTTCCACAAAGCAGAAAGAGGCTTATTCTATTGGCTTCAAAGCTTGGCAAAATTGAATTAATCCCACCTACTCATAATGAGAAAACTTTGTTACGGTAAGAAAAGTAATTGGAAAACTACCCTTGATTGAGGATGGTATTGCTCATGAATCAGACCCAATACATAGAGCCCGAAAACTTTCTCCTATGAACAAAGTCAGAATACAAGCTACTCCAGAAGGAGGAGGTTGGAGAGATTGGAATGAAGAGCTACTTCTCGAATGCCACAAGAAAAACAGTGGTAAATCTTTTGCAAGTGTATATGGTCGCATGAAGTGGGATGACGTTGCCCCAACTTTAACAACTCAATGCACGGGATATGGCAATGGTAGGTTTGGACATCCTGAACAAGATAGGGCTATTACGTTAAGAGAAGCCGCACTTTTACAAACTTTTCCAAAGAACTATAAACTATTTGACCCAAAAACGGATATTTCAACACCTAATATAGAGCGACATATTGGTAATGCAGTACCAGTTAGACTTGGTCAAGTAATAGCAAAATCCATTAAAAACATATTCAATCAATTGAGCAACAATAAAGAAAATAAAACATTACGCTGGCGATTTGATGTCAATACTTTTCGCTTAATTGGTCGTGAACTTATCACAGATAGAATTACTGCTGTTTTTGAGTTAGTTAAAAATAGCTATGATGCTAATGCTACAAGGGTTGACATTGAATTTAAGGATGTTTCTTCGAAAAATTCAAATAGTAAAATTATTATTACCGACAATGGAGAAGGGATGTCATATGATGACATCAGTAATAAATGGATGGTTGTTGGAACTAATAATAAAAGAATCAAACAAACTTCATCGCCACCATTCAATAGAAGGTATGTTGGGGAAAAAGGTATTGGTAGATTCGCAGTTGATAAAATTAGGTAATAAAGTTATTATTAA
>JAAUTT010000146.1 GCA_012031335.1 Bacteroidales bacterium
CCCGGGCCCAATGCGGTAATAATCTGGACCGGTGTTATACCGGAATTGAATATAGTAAACAGGAAAAGAAAGGCATCCAAACGTCGTTAGCTGAGTTAACCTTGCGAACCTTACAAGAAGATTTGAAACTGCAGTTCCCGACCGACCTGGGAATATGGTTAAACGAAAGTATCGGGCAACTAATTCCGGATAACCCGGAAACTGTATCCTTTTCGAGACTGGAACAGGATTATACTCAAAAATTCGGCACCGATTTTAAAGTGTTATGGAAAAGCAAATCGTTTACAGCAATTAGAGAAGCCGGTTTGCTTGCATTGTAGCAAAACACTATTTCACAATTAGCTTTAGTTTTTAACCAGTTTTACATCGGTTTCCGATACGATAAGCGTGTTAACCCATGTAAACGCTTCTATACTTCCATGTTTGCTAATGAAATTCAAACTAGAAATAACATCCTCTTTGATAAGGTTGCCATGAGTTGCGAGATGGATATTATTGTAATAGGTATTTTTAAGCGCTTCGACAATTTCTCCCCTACATTGTTCGCAGTTCAGTGCAACCTTCCATACCTTTTGGATACATTGCCTCGAGGTTATAAACTTTTCATCGTTGAGTAAACCGATGTAATCGTCAAGAATTTCGGGGAACTTATTTTCCGAATCGCTGGCGCTTAGGTTGGCAAGTAACAAAAATCCTATACTTCGCTGGTAAGAGTTGTCCGACCTTAATTTCTCAACAAGCATCTGCCAGAAGTCGTAAATCCATGTTACCTTTTTTTCGGTTAGGAACAATAATTTTTGAAAGGCCTCATAGCGCAATTTATTATCCTTGCTCTCGAGAATTTCAAACAGCGCTTCAATTTGAATAAGATTTTCCATTCTTTTTCTTTCGAAGATACTAATGCATTTTGTCAACCTTATGTCAACATATTACATCGAAAGTTACAAAAAAGCTGAAAAACAGAAATCAGGATTATAAGTTATCACGAACCATGAAAAATTTCGGTTTATCGTCTGAAGACTCGGATTCCGATGCTTTAATCAAGGCCCGCAGAAATGTTTCGGGAGCCTGTGCACCAATAACGGAGAATTTTTTCATTGAAAAGAAAAAAAGGGACGACCCCTGTTATTCTTAGTTCGCGGGCATAAGCCTCGTCCATCCGGACATTATCGTTGTAGTTATCACTGCTGAACAATTCATCCATTTCCGTTTCGGGTAATCCAGCTTCCTTACCCAGAATAACCAGGGTAGATATATCGGCAATATTCAATCCGTCAGTAAAATAAGCTTTAAACAGGCGTTCTTCCATATCGTGCTGCAGGTGATACTTTTTGGCAAAATGTGCCAATCGGTGAGCATTAAACGAATTGGCGACTATGCCTTTATCAAAGTTAAATTCCAATCCCAGCATTTTAGCCTGCTGAACAACCTGCTGGTGAGCCTGTACCGATTGCTCCAGTGTCATTCCTTTTTGTTCCGCAAGATGATCGTAGACACTTCTGCCGGGCTGTGTCACCAGATAGGGGTCCAGTTCAAAACTATGCCATTCCACCTCAACATTTTCTTTGTTGTGAAACTGCTTCCATGCTGCTTCAAATCTCCTCTTGCCCAGATAGCAAAAAGGGCAGCGTATATCCGACCAAATATCAATCTTAATCTTACTCATAGCATCCCCCTTAATAAATTATATCAATCCTTTACATAGCAACTCAGGGATAAAATTGTTCGAAACGGAGAAATGTTTTGCATCAGGAATCGGCCCAGGGAAAAGGCACTTATTTGGGTAGGAAGTTCTTTTGCCTGCTTATACGAATCAGTATTGAGAGACAGGATGCCAACAGAAGAAACAGGAGTGGTAATATAATTCCATCATAAGATTCGGATGTTTTTAAACTCACAAATGCAATTTAAACACAAAGACACAATAACACACAGTATTGATATTATGCAATTTCCATTCGTGGCTATAGTGTCTTCGTGTTTAAAAAAAACTTTTTGAAGCAGCCTTTTAGTAAATAAGCATAACATCTGGTCGACAGACCACAGTCAACGGTCCACAGCCAATGCAGCTTTGAAAAATAACCCTGCCTTTTAAAATTTGATCTGATTAGCTGTTGGCTATGGTCTGACGTCTGTGGTCTGACGACTGTAAACAAAACTATTCCTTAAATGCCTAATTCAAAAACTATTTAGAACACAGCCTCATTTACGATTTCAGAATTCTGTTTACTCTTGCAATGGCATCGTCTACCTGTTCATGGCTTTCCATGCCAAGGGTCATAGCGTGCACATTTCCACTTTTAAGGACATACTGCAAAGATTTTTCGCGGTCATCCTCCTGGACAAGCTCGCCACATCCGAATATTTTCATTCCGATTACACCTTTTCCGTTTAGTTTAGCTGTTTCCAGCACCTTCATCACATCTTCGGGTTTACCATCCATTTTGGCACCCTGATGGTTAATACGAGCCAGAAGCACATCCACCCAAGGGTTTCGGGCAGCTTCAACCATGGCTTCCATGTTATGACACGATATACCAACGGTTTTGATTATTCCTTTGGCTTTTGCTTCGGAAAGTGCGTCCATATAGCTTTTATACTCACTGGTCCACTGCCCGTTAACCATACAATGCAGGAGAAGGATATCAATGTAATCGGTTCCAAGTTCTTTCCGGAAACGATCGAGACTTACATCAAAGGGTTCGGTATCATACCATCCTTTATGGCTATATGTCATTACCTTGGTGAGCACGGTAACTTTTTCGCGCGGCATTACCTTTAAGGCTTCGCGGGTATAAGTGTGAGAGCCATACATGTCGGCGGTATCAAAAAAACGTATGCCACGGTCGAAACAATGTTGTGACAAAGCAACAAATTTCTGAGTACCCAGGCGTGTTTGGTTCGATTCTCTTTTCCAGCCGTTTGAACCCGTTCCAAGAGCAATTCTGGAAACATTCAGACCAGAATTACCTAGCTTAACCATATCAACCGTTTCGGGCATTTTGAAATTTGTCCCTGTAAATCCGGTCGACAAAGCAGCATATCCAAACATACCAGCTGCACTGGTATGGATAAAATCCCGGCGATTTAATTTCTTGTCCATTTTTGGTTAAGTTAGGGATGGAAAATTGAAAATCCATCAGGTGTAAGTAAAATAAAGCAGTTGAATTTACAAAATTCAGTAAAGCATAGCGCTAAAATTAAAAAAAGAGGATGTTTATCCTCTTTTATTTTCCCTTTTTTCTTTTTTTTGCTGCTCTTTTTTCTTTTAATGACTTTTCAGGCTCTTTTTTGCCCTTTTCTTTGGTTGGTGCTTTGTTTCCCATAATGCAAAGGTTTTAAAATGACTGAATTAAAAACGCTATCCATTTGAACTGATAAATGACTTTAATTCGTATGTGCAATATAATTAATTTTTAACAAAAAAATATCAAAATTATCAGTCACATTTATGAACTACCTGTTAACGGAATGCATCATGGTTTCGGGATACCGGGTTCCTGAAACTGCATTGCGCGGCAAAATTGCCTCAATTTCGTCAAGTTCCTTTGCGGTAAAACTAAGTTTAACAGCTCCGGCATTCTCTTCCAGGAATTTAATTCTCTTGGTTCCGGGAATAGGAAAGATATGATCCCCCTGCGCCAATACCCAGGCCAGGGCAAGTTGAGAAGCAGTGCAATTTTTCTTGCTGGCTATTTCTTCAACAGTTTTTACCAGTTGTAGGTTTTTTTCAAAATTCTCCCCCTGAAAGCGAGGCGAGAACAGGCGATAGTCATCCGGATCGAAATCGTTTACCGACCTTATCTGACCCGTAAGAAATCCTCTTCCTAAGGGGCTGTATGAAACAAAGGCAATTCCCAGTTCTTTGGTAAGCTCAAGTACATCATCTTCAGGATCGCGGCTCCAGAGAGAATATTCGGTTTGCAAAGCCGTCAACGGATGGATGGCATTTGCCCTGCGAATAGTGGCAGCCGAAGCTTCCGACAGTCCAATACCCTTTATCTTACCTTCCTTCACCAGTTGAGACATAGCACCAACCGTTTCTTCAATGGGTGTATCCGGATCGACCCTATGCAGATAATACAGATCGATTACCTCAACTCCGAGTCTTTTCAGGCTCCCTTCGCACGACTTTTTAACGTAGTCGGGTTTCCCGTTGATGCCCCTTTTGGAAGGATCGGCCGGATCTCTCACAATTCCAAATTTTGTTGCCAGGGTAATTTGCTGTCGTATCCCATGAATTGCCTTACCCACAAGTTCTTCGTTTGTATAAGGCCCATACATGTCGGCAGTATCAAGAAAAGTAATACCCAGATCCAAAGCTCTGTGAATGGTTGCTATAGATTCCCGGTCGTCGCGTTTTCCATAAAAATCGCTCATACCCATGCACCCCAAACCCAATTGCGATGCATATAATCCCTGAGATCCCAATGGTTTTATATTCATAATCGAAAATTTTATTTTGGTAATTAAAAATCAAAGATGCTTATCTAACAGTTTGGATATACTATTGTTTTTTATAAAGACACCTGTTAATTACCATGAGTTTGTTTAATTTTGTTTACCTGTTCATATAATTTAAAGATGGGACATATAAAACCCGAAAAATATGAGAAACATATTATTTATAGCAGTATTGAGCCTGATAGTTAACTATACAGCTACTGCCCAGCAAAAGTTTGAAACAGAGGCTTTCCCTACCTCCAAGGGAAAATTAACGATCACCTTTATTGGCCATGGTACACTTATGTTCGATTTTAACGGCACCATCATCCATGTGGACCCGTGGACAAAACTAGCTGATTACACCCGGCTTCCGAAAGCCGATATTATACTTGTAACACATCACCATGGCGACCATTACGATACCACAGCTATCAGGCAAATTACCAAGGAGACCACTACACTGGTTGTCAATACTTATATCAACGAAAATTCAGGTGAGGGAGAAATAATGAGAAATGGCGATATAAAAACATTTCATGATATTAAAATTGAGGCTGTTCTGGCCTACAACACCACTCCAGGCAGAGACAAATTTCATCCCAAAGGACGGGATAACGGTTATATCCTGAATTTTGGCAACAGACGGGGTGTATGTAGCAGGCGATACCGAAGATATTCCCGAAATGGCATTTCTGAAAAATATCTATATAGCATTTCTTCCTATGAATCAGCCATACACCATGTTACCTGAGCAGGTTGTGAAAGCAGCAACAATGTTCAACCCCAAAATTCTATATCCTTACCATTACGGTGAAACGGATGTTACTAAGCTTACGACGCTTATGGCAGCCCACCCGGAAATTGATGTACGCATCAAGCCCATGCAGTAATGCCGAATTAACCAGCTTTCAGTTAAACGAAAATAACAAACCGGAAAGCCCTTGCTCTTAAGTATTTATTTTTTACCTAACTTGTTACCAAACTTTTAACCAACTTCTATGAAAAAAAACTTAACGGGTTTGTCACGAAGGAATTTCGTTAAAACATCTGTGCTTACCGGGATAGGTACAGTTTTAGTATCAAGGTCGGATGCTACCATTAACAGTTTGAGCAGTCTTGCCAAACCATCGACAAATATTGCCGATGCCCTGAAATATACGCGCAACAGCAAATCCTTACCCGGGCTTTTTCCGGGCAAGGTAGCCGAAGTATTTCATTCAAAAAGTGTTGTCGAGAAAAAGATATCGCAGGAAATAGTTGAAGAAATGCTGACCAAAGGTATGCTTGAACTTACCGGAGCAAAAAAGATTGAGAAAGCATGGTCGATGTTTGTTAAGCCGGGTGAGAAAATCGGATTAAAAGTTAATCCGGTAGCCGGCAAAGATCTTTCCACAAGTCTTGAAATTGTAAAAGCGGTGATTGGACAGCTTGTGAGATGTGGTATTCAGAAAAGCGACATCCTGATATGGGACCGTCGGGAGTTTGAGATGCACGAAGTTGGGTTCACGGAACAGAACTTCCCTGGAATTAAAATAATAGGAACCGAATGTAAAGACGAACAGGGCTCTTTTGTTGATGCAAACGGTAAACTCTATGGGGAGGAAAGAATAGACAAAAACTGGTTCTACTGGGCCGACGTGGAAGGCAAATACGATGCCGAGACACTTCCCTATATGGTAAATGAAGGGAAAAACTCATACTTCAGTAAGATATGTACAGAGATGGTCGATAAAATTATCAATATCCCCATTCTTAAAAATGCAGGAGCCTCGGTTACCCTGTGCTTGAAAAACCTCGCCTATGGCGCTGTTTCCAACACAGGCCGGTTACACGAACAACTCTGGGCCGATACATGCGCCGAAGTGTGTGCCTTCCCTCCCATCCGCGACAAGGTGGTGCTCAATATCCTCGACGGCTTTATAGGCTGTTATCAGGGCGGACCGGCTGCCAATCTGCAGTTCATCACCAATTTTAATACCCTGCTTATTGGAACGGACCCAGTAGCTGTAGACCGCGTAGGCTATGAGATAATATTCAAAAAACGCGTAGAAGAAAATATACAAAAAGAAGAATCGCCACGCGGAAGAACATTTTTGGAGATGGCTGAAAAACTTGAATTAGGTGTTGCCGACATAAAAAAATTGACCACAGGAAAATCAAATTAGGCTGATGCTTCGATGCTTATCATTTTGCTGATCCTGATTACGGGAGCCCTATCGGCACAACCCACGGATTTTGCCAGTACCAGGCTTATCGGTGCCGGTGTTGAGCGTGTTGTAAACAGCGACTATTTCGATGGAAAATCCCTGTGGGGATACATGAACGGAGGAGCCGATTTATACCTGGAATATGGATTTGAAGGACTTCTGGTCGAAGAAATCGTTTATAAGGGCGTAACGCTAAAATGTGAATTCTTTAGGATGAAAGATGCCCTGAGTGCCTTTGGGATTTTCTCGGTACAGCGTCATAAGTGCATTTT
This sequence comes from Bacteroidales bacterium, assembly GCA_012031335.1. The sequence goes on from JAAUTT010000146.1 coordinate 6,926, forward strand.
TAACAACGCGATAGACGATTTTCATTGTATTAACAACTATCAGTTACAAGTGGTACGGGGGAACTATTATATCTCGCTCATCAACCAAACTGGCGAGCCGAGTGCTGTTACCCTTTCGCAGGAAGCCGCCGGTGAAATCATAAAACACATAGAAAAAGCAAGTGTAGTTATCCCGAACCATGAAATATTCAAAGGGCAGGATCAGCGGCTTATTTTTCTGAAAGGGGAAATTTCGCTCAGTAATGTATATCCCCAAGCACTAGCCTATCTGGACGATGTTAATGGTTATACCGCATGGTTACTCCCCGAAACAAAAACAACCCCTTCGATATGCTTGTTACAGTTTGAAACGGAAAAAGAACTTGCCGCTTATCAGTCCGGCGCATTTCCGGGTATCTCCTTCGGAAACAAAGCAGCAATAAAACTTAAAAAAGGTAAAAGCCGTGTAGCCCGAAAAATAGATTTGTATACAATTCTACAGGCGGAAGGCAAAGTTGGTAAGCAAATCAAAAAAATGTTTGAGATATAATGCATAAAATAATACTATTAGTTTTTTTTATTTGAAAAGATGATTATTTTTGCGTCCTCAATTTTAATAAACAGTAATTGAACAATGGCAAATCATCATTCCTCAGAAAAGGCTATCAGACAGAACGAGACACGCAGACTGGAAAACCGTTATTATGCAAAAACTGCCCGTAATGCCGTAAAAGCTTTACGTACGTCCACATCGAAAACCGAAGCTACTGAACTTTTTCCAAAAGTAGCATCTATGCTTGATAAGCTTGCTAAGAAGAATGTAATACACAAGAATAAGGCTTCGAACCTTAAATCGAGCTTAGCCAAGCACATCAGCAGCTTATCGTAAGAAATTTATTATAGATCAATTGCCCTTGCACGACATGTGCAAGGGTTTTTTGTTTTATGGGTCACCCAACCCGAAAAAGATTGGTTTTGGCAGACGCCTAAGGTCATAGTTGTTTGTTTTTATTTAATCACTAATAACAATACAATTATGAAAAGATCATCCACAGCAATCTGGAACGGAGGCCTCAAAGATCGGGCAAGGGTCCGGATATCTGCCCAAAGTACTGCACTTCATCAATATGCAATATTCCTACGGATCCCGGTTGAAGAAGGCTCGGGTACCAATCCCGAGGAGCTTATTGCCGCCGCTCATGCCGGCTGTTTCAGCATGGCATTTAGTTCAGAGCTAGGTAAAGCAGGTTTTACGCCCGAAAGTATCGAAACTTTGTGTACAATAACAATGGAAAATCTCACAATTACCTCCTCTCAATTAAGTGTAAAGGTAAATGTACCGGGTATAGATAAGGAAACACTGAACCGTATTGCCAATGATGCAAAACAAACTGTCCTGTTTCGAAGGTCCTAAATCTTGAAATTAGCATGGATATGGAACAAGTCAAAACAATGCAGACAAGTTTGTAAGAAAAAAACCGAAGAGCGCCTGTGAACTTAATTATTTGCAGGCGCTCTTCGACACAAATGGATTAATTATCCAGGTGAAACAGCATATCTTTCGAAACAGGTTCGGGATTTTTCAATCCTTTCAGAACACCAAAGGTTATCACCTCATACCTGT
>JAAUTT010000147.1 GCA_012031335.1 Bacteroidales bacterium
AATCAAACCGCAGTAGTACGTCCTCCCGTTCTGAATTCCATAAATTTCCTTTTCAATTAAGCTTAAGAATGGCTTTTCTGCCTTCGTCGCTATTAAGTTCCACATGATGATGATGTTCCCTGAAGTGTCTTTTCAGTGCTTCTTTATTGGGAAATATCAAGGCAACCGTATAGGCATTCTGGTTATTATACAACATGCACTGGTCAATAAAAGGCGACTCCGAGATAAATGCTTCTTCTATTCCTTCGGGGCTGTATTTTTCTCCATCGTCGGCAATCAACAGACTTTTAAAACGGCCAAGTACATATAAAAATCCGTCGGTATCCAGATATCCGAGATCGCCGGTAAACAGCCATCCATTCTTCAGCGATTCGGCAGTGGCAACCGGATTATTCCAGTAACCAGCCATTACATTTTCTCCTTTAATAACTATTTCTCCTTTTTCACCAACAGGAAGTTCCCGGCCATTTTCATCACAGATTTTTAATTCCAGCGGCTTAACCAAATAACCGGACGATCCCAGTTTATGCTTTTTTGCTGAACTTGAAGAAATTACAGGAGAAGCTTCGGTTAAGCCATATCCCTGATACATAGGTATACCAATGGCATAAAAAAACTTTTGGAACTCGATGTCAAGCAAAGCTCCACCTCCTATAAAAAATTCCAACCGGCCGCCAAAGCCGTCTCTGATTTTTGAAAAGAGTATTTTGTCAAATAAGTTAACAAGAGGTTTAAGAATAAATCTCCATCCCTTTCCTTTATCCCACCCAATTCCGTTATAAGCATAAGCAATGCTTAATCCCGCTCTGAAAAGTGTTTCGGCAATCTTTCCTTTATCATGAATGCCATTTTCGATATTTTTTTTGAAGTTTTTAGCCAGGGCTGGCACACTTAACAGGAAATGAGGGCGTACCTCCTTAATATTAACCGGTATATTTTTCAGTGTGTCCATAGGGGTCTTGCCTGCCTGTACCGAAGCCAGAGCGGCACCAGTAGTCATTAATGTATACACACAGGCCGTGTGAGCAAATGCATGATCCCAGGGTAATATGATAAGCGAAACCCAATGGGATGGGATATTCATCAGGCTTAGCGATTGTTCAACATTAGCAGTATAATTCCGATGGGTAAGGATAATCCCCTTTGGATCGGCTGTAGTTCCCGAGGTATAACAGATATTGGCATAATCGCTTCCCTGAATCGATTTCCATCTTTCTTCAAATTTGGTCGTATCCGATGCAAGATATTGTTCACCTAATTTTATAAGATTGTCCTTAAATATCTCTTTAGCGTCGTAGGTTTCTTCGGCATCAAGCAGAATTATTTTCTCAAGCGTTTCTATTTCATTATATAAGGATTTAAGCTTTTTAGCCTGATTCCGCGAAGTAATAACCATTTTAACGCCTGCATGAGCCAGGCGAAACTTCAAGTCAGATACTTCGTTAAGTTTTACTGACAGAGGCACATTGATAGCACCGGCATATAAAACACCCATTTCGCTAATCACCCAGTCGTTTCTGCCTTCTGAAATTAAAGCAACTCTGTCTCCTTTTTCAATACCCAAAGCCATAAGTCCGGCAGCAAACTTATAAACCAGCTTTCGGGTCTCCTCATATGTTGTAGGCAAATAAGTATCAGTCTTTTTTTCCCACATAAAAACATTGGTTTTGTACCTGGAAGTGGTTTCCTCAAACAGATGGGTTAGTGCTTTCATTTAGTAAGTGAGTTAGATAAAGTGTTATACAAAGAGACCTGACAAGTAACTTGTCAGGTCCCGCAAAAATATTTAAATTTTATTACATTCCTGAACTTGGTGGTGCAGGTTGGTTAGGATCTCCTGCATTTTTAACAGGTATCCAAACAAGAATCAACGCAAGTACCAGCAATACCATAAAGCTGATTAAGAAAGGTGGGTTCTTAAAGAAGCTGAAAATATCGTACAGGAATACATTCTGTAGGGCAAAAATGGCGATTACAAGTCCCATAAGCGCTTCACCGGCAATTAATCCTGATGCCAAAAGTACACCGACATTTTCCGAACGTACTTTTTGAGCGGCATTCAATTTCTTGCGTTCGGCAAACCAATCGACCATCCCTTTAATAACACCTCCCAGGAATATAGCAAAAGTAGTTTCGAGGGGTAAATACATACCAACACAAACCAGCATCGGACTCTTTACCTGCATCATTATGAAGCCAATGCCCATTAGCATACCGGCAATAATCAAGGGCCAGGCCATTTGACCGCCTACAATACCCTGCGAAAGAATGGCCATTAAACTTGCCTGAGGAGCAGACAGGTTCTTGCTCCCAAAACCACCTTCGTAATTCTCTTTAATACCTTTAGCTATATCACCCTCATTCAGGAACACGAGTACTCCAACATAACTGCACCAGCCAATACCACACCAATGATATCACCAATCTGCATTCTCCAGGGTGTACCTCCAAGAATATGACCTGCTTTTAAGTCCTGTAACATTTCACCGGCCACAGCTGCCGACACGCAAACAATGGCAGCAACGCCCAAAACTGCGGCAACACCTTCTTTCCCTGTAGAGCCCAGGGCAACCATTATCAAGGCGGTAACAACCAGCGCTGTTAATGTTAACCCACTGATGGGATTATTGCTCGATCCCATTATACCAACCAGGTAACCCGAAACGGCAGCAAAAAAGAAAGCAAGAATAATCATGACTGTTGCAGCAACGAAAGCAACAAGAATGCTTGTATTAAAAATAAAATAAGTAATACCGAAGGTTAAAACAGCAACAGCGCCAATGCCAATCATAATCCAGAAAAAAGAAATGTCTTTTTCGTTACGAGGAGTATTTACTTCAACACCTGCGGCTGCTTTTTTAACATCGCCTATACTGCGGGCAACACCTGCAGTAAGACTTTTCCTCATCTTATAAAGAGTATAAACAGCACTCACCAGCATACCACCAATAGCAATGGGGCGGACTACATAACGCCATATACTATACGATTGGTCGGTCCATACTTTGTTTGTGGCGGCATCGAGTGATAAACCAGGATCGGTTGCCATGAGACCAGCTATCATTCCGCTGATATCGAGCGATGGAGCCATAAAATATAGAATCATGGGTACCAGTAATCCCCAGGCTACAATACCTCCACTAAAATTGAGGGCTGCCAGTTTTGGACCGATAATATATCCAACACCCATATAGGCAGGACTTATTCCGGGAGATCCAAGCAGCATTCCACCCTGACCGGAATAGTTTGTTCCGGTTATGGTTTGTTTGGCGAAAGTGACAAATTTCTCCCAGTTAACAGCAAAAAGCTTCAGTTCTCCAAGGAGCTTTATCAATGCACCAATGATTATTGCACTAAAATAAAAATTTCGATCCACCGCCGCTGGATTGTCCTGCTTTATGAATCTCGGAGGCAGCAACCGACTCCGGGAATGGAAGCTCAACATCTTCAACCATTACACGGCGAAGCAATGCCACGAACATAATCCCCAGAATACCACCGGCAATCAGGATAAGTGTTGAGGTAAAATAATTGCCCGGAGTGAAAAAAGGATCCCAGATTCCGGCTACAAAAAATGCAGGCAGCGTAAAAATAGCGCCGGCAGCAACCGACTCCCCAATAGAACCTACGGTACGGGCAAAATTTTCTTCAAGAATGGTACCTTTCATAGCCCTCAAAATGGCCATCCCAATAACTGCAGCAGGATAAGTTGCTGCAATGGTCATACCAGCTTTAAGACCCAGGTAAGCGTTGGCGGCACCAAGCACCACGCTCATTATTAATCCGATAATCAGAGCCCGGGCAGAAAACTCGGCCATGTTGGTATCGGGCGATACAAAAGGAATAAATTTTTTGTTCTCAGCCATTTTCATAGAAATTAGTTATCGGGGATAAAAATATAAAATTTATGATTGCAACAAAGGTGATTTTTTTCAGGAAACTTTGGTTATGATTTATAGGGTGGTGTGTTAAAGTATTAAAAATCCCTGAAGGTGGTGGAAAGGTTGATTTGGACCACTAAGTCCAAATACAAGTGATACATAAGGTTTAAACTCTTGAATTTAAATAATGTCAATGTAACGAAAACAATTTGAAGAAGAAAGTCGTTTTGCTAAGGTTAGTATACCTGATTGCAGAAATCACGAAACTTGCAGTAAACGCAAAATTAAGAACGATCTGTTAAACAGGTTTTATCATACAAGGAAATTCATTATTTTTCAGCCTTAAACTTCGAAAATTATGTTTCATCTATATATAACGTTAGGATACTTTATACCGGCCATTTATTTGTATTTCCGTATCGGATGGCTTTTCATCGGTAAAGGATACCGTATTTTATACAGCATATTATTTATATGCATAACTGCCATTTCACCTATGGCACGTTACTGGCGCAGCGCACCCGATTTTATCCGCGATACCCTTAACATTGTTTCCGGATATCTTGTTCCATTCTTTCTTTACCTTTTTTCTTGCGGTGTTACTTTTCGATCTTTTTTTGCTGGTAAACCTTGCTGTCAGAGCAATTCCAAGAACAATTCTCAAGAGCTTCCGGTTCAGATTGTATGCTTTTACATCCATGATACTATTATCAATAACCGTAGTGGTTGTCGGTACCATTAACATCAACACCATACGGGAATCGCGGTATAAGATCGTAATTCCCAAAAGGCAGTCGGACATAAACCATTTGCGTATTGCCTTTGTAGCAGATTTACATATTGATAAAAACCTCAAGTTGAGTTTCGTAAAACAATTTGTCAGAAAGGTGAATGCCTTAAACCCCGATATTTTACTTTATGGTGGCGATATTATTGAAGGGCATTGGGATGAGAATGTAAGTGCCGAAATAATTGAAACACTTAAAAGTATAAAGACAAAATACGGTCAATACGGCATTCTTGGCAACCACGAGCATTACGGGTCGGACAATCCAGGCAGGTTTATCCCCTGGCTGACATCAAGCTAATTCATGACAGTGTTATCAAAATTGGACAATATTTTTACCTGGCCGGGCGCGATGACGATCATGCTGATAACTGAAAATCACTGGAAACACTTCTCAAAAACACACCTCATAATTTACCTGTAATCCTGATGGATCATCGTCCCACTGAGTTACAGGAAGCCAGCAGAACCATTACCGATATTCAATTTTCGGGACATACCCACAACGGACAATTGTTTCCTGTGAACCTGTTTCTCAAACGCATGTACGAACTGAGCTGGGGATATAAAAAGATCCGGGATACCCATTTCTTTGTCACCAGTGGATTGCGGTTGTGGGGTCCACCAGTAAAAACAGCAGGTAAGTCGGAAATAATGCTGGTGGATGTGGTGCTGAAGTGAAAATATAATTTGGACTGAAAGCAAATTGAAGCAAACGGTGTTTTATACAATCGGATCCGGGCAAAACTCTCTTCGTTTGCAGCTTTTGCAGTGTTTGCCAATCCATACCTCGTCAAACTGGTTCATTATAGCCTCAATGATTGATGGGTCATCGGTGATAAAGCCCGATTCAAAATTCCGGGTATGCTCACCTTTCATACCCAGACCAGCACCGGTAAGGTTTGCAGAACCCGTGTATGCAAACTTACCATCGATAATAATATGCTTGAAATGAACCCGCGGACATAACTGCATTTCAAGGTTTTTCCATAAAATGGGGTATTTTTCAAAGCTGTTTTTAAAATTTGGGCCAGGCTCTTTTGCATGCAACAGGCGAATGGCTATTTTCTTTCTGGCTAGTTTATCAAGTACAGCTAAAAAGGATTGAACAGTCCCTTTGTGGTTTACATGCAAATCTTTGATATCTGCCGTACCTATCCAAACAAACGATTGGGCCTTGGCTACCGGCTCAATAACCTGTTGGTATAGTTGCTCATTGGTTATAAAAGTTGTACTCATATCCGGCTCACTTTACCTCACTGAAGTTCTTTAATTCAAAAATACATTTAATTCTTACAGCCCTTTGTAAAGATACTACAACAACTTCTTAACAATTTTTATTATTTACATATGAAATTCGTATTGTGAACCTGATATACCTTTATTAATTTGCAAAAAAAAGAATATGAAGAAAATAGTGTTTTTTTGCTCATATGTGCAATGATGATTGGGGCTGCTCAGGCACAATTAAAAATACCTGCAAAAGTAAAATGGTATACCATTGAACAAGTTGTTGAATTGCAGAAGAAGGAACCCAAAAAAATATTGATTGATGTTTATACCGATTGGTGTGGATGGTGCAAAAAAATGGATGCAGAGACATTTGACCACCCGATTATTGCCGAATATATAAATAAATACTATTATCCGGTAAAATTCAATGCCGAATCAAAGGAACCTGTTGATTTTTAGGCAAGACCTTTGTGAACGAGGGAAAAGGAGGCAGATCATCACATCAGTTGGCCATAGCATTGTTGCAGGGAAAAATGTCCTATCCATCTATAGCTTACCTGAATGAAGAAATGCAGCTTATCGGAGCAATTCCCGGTTATTATTCAGCTAAAGATTTTGAACCTCTTATCAATTTCATAGGAGAAGAAAAATATACAACCTCAACTACCCTCGAAGATTATACCAAAACTTTTCAGAGCAAAATAGACTAACTAGGTTCAACATCCTAATTATAAAACTTATAGGGATTTACTTTGCTTTTTTAAGCATTTCCTGAAGAGCATACATCTCGTCTCTTAACCTGGCAGCTTCAATAAAGTCAAGTTCCTTGGCAGCTTTCTGCATGGCTTTTTTAGTTTGTTCAATTGCTTTTTCCAATCCATCTGGATTCATATACTGAACCACAGGATCGGCAGCTACATTGACACTGTCATTTTCCACATACACCTTTTTACCTTTAACAACAGCTTCCTGTTTATCTCCCATTATGGAACCAACAGCTTTCACTATCTGTCGTGGTGTTATGTTATTTTCCTGGTTGTACCGGAGTTGTTTTTCCCTCCTTCGTTCCGTTTCGCTGATTGTTCGCCGCATACTTTCGGTAATTTTATCAGCATACATAATTACCCTTCCATTCAGGTTCCGGGCAGCACGACCTGCTGTTTGGGTAAGCGATTTCTCACTTCTCAGAAAACCTTCTTTATCTGCATCCAGTATAGCCACAAGCGAAACTTCAGGTAAATCTAGTCTTCGCGAAGAAGATTTACCCCTACCAGAACATCAAAGTAGCCATTTCTGAGACTTTCCATAATCTCAATCCTTTCGAGTGTATCGATATCGGAGTGTATATACCGGCACTTAACGCCCATCCGGATAAGGTAACTGGAAAGTTCTTCGGCCATGCGTTTGGTAAGTGTTGTAACCAACACTCTTTCATTCTTCTCAGTTCGGTCATGGATTTCGTTCATGAGGTCGTCAATCTGGTTGAGACTTGGACGAACATCGATAACAGGATCGAGCAACCCGGTTGGTCTTATAACCTGATCTACAACTATCCCTTCCGATTTTTGAAGTTCATAATCGGCAGGGGTTGCACTCACATAAATGGTTTGGCCGATGAGAGATTCAAATTCTTCGAATTTCAGGGGTCGGTTATCAATGGCAGCCGGGAGACGGAATCCATATTCCACCAGAGTTTGTTTCCGGGAACGATCACCCCCGTACATAGCTCTAATCTGTGGGACAGTAACATGACTTTCATCAATTACCATAATAAAATCGTCGGGGAAATAATCAAGCAGGCAAAATGGTCGTGTTCCCGGTTTGCGTCCGTCGAAATAACGTGAATAATTCTCAATGCCCGAACAATACCCAAGTTCCTTAATCATTTCCAGGTCGAAGATAACCCTTTGTTCAAGTCGCTTTGCCTCTTCATGTTTGCCAATTTCATGAAAATATTTCACCTGATTAACCATATCTTCTTCGATCTGCTTTAAAGCTGCTGCATCCGCTCTTTGGTAGTAATGAAAATATTTGCAGGGTATATCTGCGCTTCATTATAATTATCAATCCGGGTACCGTTAAAAGGATCGAAAGAATATATTTCCTCCATTTCGTCACCCCAGAATACAATTCTATAAGCCAGGTCGCTGTATGCAAGAAAGATATCTACCGTATCGCCCTTCACCCTGAAAGTTCCTCTTTTAAAATCTATATCACTCCGAAAATATAAACTATCGACCAACCTGTGAAGAAACTGGTTACGGCTAACTACCAGGCCCTTTTTTACATAAATAATACTTGCATTAAAATCTTCGGGGTTACCAATACCATAAAGGCAGGATACGGAAGAAACCACAATCACATCTTTTCGTCCGCTCAACAGAGATGATGTGGTACTTAATCTCAGTTTTTCTATTTCCTCATTGATTGATAGATCTTTTTCTATGTATGTGCCGGTAGTTGGCAAATAAGCTTCGGGCTGGTAATAATCATAATAAGAAACAAAATATTCAACAGCATTTTCAGGAAAGAAATTCCTGAATTCGCCATAAAGTTGCGCTGCTAATGTTTTATTATGACTCAGCACCAGCACGGGCCTTTGCACC
>JAAUTT010000148.1 GCA_012031335.1 Bacteroidales bacterium
TTTGGCCGGCCAAAAGCCAAATCGTTAATCATGGAAATAAAATAATGATCCTGAATAGTTTCCGATCGTATTAAGAGCTGCATTAAAAAAACTTTATTAAGTTAGTTATTGGTTTATTTCAGAAATAAGAGGGTGTCTAAAAAGTCACAAAATACAATTTAAATACGATGACATGACACAAAGCATAGAATATCAGTTGCATAAATTCGTGACTATAGTGACTTAGTGTTTAAAATTTAACTTTCTACACAGCTTCATACCATTGCAGCGTAAATTTACACTTGCAGGTAGCAAAGTTAAAATATTACTTCAGATTGCAATTTTACCGTAACTAAATACAGACCGATTAATTTCCGGCAGCTTCAAACACCCTTTTATGTTTTATTCGGGAAGGGATGCAACCTGCAGTAACCGACATAGCAAGTTCTCTAAACTACGTAAGGATACTATAGCGTTGTATTTTTGATTTTTACTACGCCACAAGAAACGATTTGTTAAGGTGCCGGGAACAACCTTCTGTTTATAGCAATATTGTTATTCCCTGCAATCTTCCTCAAACTCCGAAAGCATGCAGGGTGAAGAATAAAACTCCTGAGAAGGTATGTAATAACCCTCTTTTAAGCTGTTATCTTCATCCATTTCCAATTCGTTATTTTTCTCTTCCTTCATAAAAGTTTTGTTTCGATCCTCATATAATAACCCTCCAAAAAGAAAATGACATTAAAATGGTATTAATTCTCTTATGTAACTTAATTCACAACTACCATATAAACAAAAGTTATTCTCTTTAGGGGTGGATTTTTTTATCCTGAGGGACTACTTTGACAGATTAGTTTGTAAACTTCTAATTAGTCACTAATGCATGAATTATGCCACTTAAACTGCGTGGTTTTTCGTGTAAATTATCAAGGTAGAATGCAGTTTTAATGAATAAACAGGGAATTTTAATGTGTAATATTCACGAATAACCAAAAACAAGTTTTCGGTGAAAAAAAAATTCTCATAAGTGCATTAGTGGCAAAAAGGTAATGTGTCAGTAGAATTATTTCATGTGTCTTTTTTAAAATAATCGTTAAGTTTTTTACATTTACCAGGCAACCGCCTTGTTTAACCCGAAAAATTATGGGATATTATCTCGATCTGGGCTCTATCGGCCTCGACAACTATAAAGAGCAATTACGAAATGGCTATCTGATACCCAGCCGTTTGCTCCTTAAGGAAAACCTGGATGAACGCTTCAGCATCTTTCGAGATGCAGGCATAAAAAATGTATTTGAACTTCAGAAAGCGCTCAGAAACAAAACTATTTTTTCGCAGTTTTCAGCAGAAGCCTCCATGAGCGAAGAATTCCTGACAGTTTTACTGCGCGAAATAAACAGCCTGCAACCAAAACCAAATAAAATAAAAGAATTACCGGCATTTCTTCCGAAACTGTCGCCCTGCTGGAATCGAAGGGAATAAAGGATACCTTAACACTTTTTGATAAGGTAAAAACCCAGACAGACCGCGAAATACTTTCCAGGGATACCGGCATCAGACCCGAAGAAATTATGCTGCTCACTAAACTTACCGATCTTTCGCGTATACGTTGGGTTGGTTGCACTTTTGCCCGGGTATTGTACGAAGCGGGATTCGAAACAACCACAAGTGTTGCAGAGGCAGATTATCAGTATCTTTATAATACCATACTCCGGTTGAACAGCGAAAAAAATCTGTATAAAGGTCAGATAGGATTAAACGACATGAAATTATGCGTACTCAGCGCCCGGGAAGTCTCTTCCGAAATTGAATATTAACCGCCGAATTATTTGAAATTTTTTAATCGTAAAAACTGCTTAAAATATGAAAAGTGCACCCCGTTTTATTTGTCCCTTAATTGTTGTTGCGGATATTGCGCGTTCCCGTGAGTTTTACGAAGGCGTTTTAAAGCAGGAAGTAATTTTTGATTTTGGCGAAAATGTTACCTTCCGCGGAAATTTTGCCATTCACCTGAAAACACATTACCAGGCACTGATTGACAGAAAAGAAATCACCACCGGAAGCAACAACGGCGAACTTTATTTTGAATACGACGATGTGGAAGCGTTAACGTTACGGGTTAAAGCTTCGGGAGCAACATTTGTGCACGAATTGAGGGAGCAGCCCTGGCGGCAAAGAGTTGTAAGGTTTTACGATCCCGACATGCATATTGTCGAAATTGGCGAATCAATGGAATACCTGGCCTTTCGCTTGTTTAAGGAAGGAAAAGGGATTGCTGAAATTTCGGGAATTATTTATATGCCTGAGGATGCTGTAAAAGCCGCAATCGAAAAATATAAGGAGTGATTATATTGCCAGCACATGCCTCCGAACTTTTACACTGATGCATTTTAAACACAAAAGCTAGCGCGCGTTTGTAACGCGTGTATTATTACCGCACGCTTTACAAACGTGTGCTAGCCACTTGGATAACAATTCTATCCTAATAAATATATGGGTACCGCTATGTGCATTTCTATATTTCCACGCTCATCTTTAAATGTCGGCCAAATCCTTGCCTGATTACCCGCATTAAAGTTGAAAGTCTTATATCAGAAGCATCATTTCAATTCGGGAAATATAGGTCTTGGTAGTCCCCGCATTTTATGGCAAGTTGTTCCTGTGTCAATCCGTGTTCTTTCCTGAGTTCTTGTAGCATTACACCAATTTTAAATGCTTCAAATCCTTCTTCGAACTCATCCCTTTCTTTTGTCCCTCTTTTACCATATTGTTCATCCAAATGGTCTGTAAAGGATGTCAAATTATTTACTTTCTTTTTCATCGAAATATTGTTTTTTTAGTTTTTCTGCTAATTCAATCTCACTCTTAGGAGTTTTTTGCGATTTTTTCTGGAATCCATTCACTAGAATAATCAATTGTCCTTTATCAAAAAAGCTAAAAACTCTGTAAATATCAGTCCCTACTTCTATTCGTATTTCATAAAGTCCTGATGTTCCTTCCAAATGTTTGAAAAATTTAACAGGTATTCGGTCTAAAGTGGCAATCAATTATAAGGTCCAGTTAAACTTCTGTCGGACTTCTGGTTTCAGAGAATTAAAAAAGTCCAGATAATAGTTTTTATAATAAAATATATTCCTTAAATACTTTTCATCCATGCGACAAAGTTAGCTAACTAGGTAACATTATCCAAATTACTTCAGATTTTTCGTCAAAACAATGTTTTTAAGGTAACATTATATTGCCATCACATGCCTACGAACATTTACACAGCTGAAAATAAGCAACCCGGAACTTCAGCATTCTTTCACTTTCCGGTGTAGTATTCAATAATGGCAATAATAGCCTGGTTATTTACAACTCCGTACGATTTATCGTTAATATCAAACTTATGCATCATGGAATTAATGGTGGGCCGGTAATAACCTTCCGAGAGGTAATTTGCTCCTTCAAAAACACCTACCTTGTCTTTCAACGGATGATTAAAAAGAAAATCATCAGCTTGTTTACGCAAGTCATTCAACCGCCGGTCAAAATCCATTTCGCGCGATTCAATTTCCATCATAGGCGCTTTTTGATTTTTAAGCTGCACAATTGTCTTCATTTTTTCGGAAGAAAGGGAATTCAATGCATTATTCAAACTGTCGAAGGTAGCCTTACCCCATTCTGTTGGTACCATTATACCCGGCGTAAGATACTTTTTCCACTTTACATTCGCTGTGTCAAGTAAAGCAGTGATATTCGCCTCCAATGGTTCTACTCCCGGAGTAAAAATATCCTGGTAGGCAACTTCGCTGGAGTAATATTCATCGGCCAATCCGGCAAAAGCATGACCAAATTCATGTAAAAACACATAATCGCGCTTATCCGATCCTGTTGCAAAAATGGTTTGCCAGTTGTATATCCCACCGCCACCATAGCGGTCCTTGTTAACCATTATCAGAATTGCATCGTAAGGTACCATTCCGGCAGCATCGCGTATATTCTTTTCGTCATCGGCCAAACAATAGCGGTCGGTGTCAAAAGTATTAAACGACGAACCAAATCGGGTATTGCGATAAACTCCCTGCCGGGGCTCATCAGTACCACTATTCTCCGATGGTGCAAAAATACCGCTGATATTAAAAGCCTTGTGGTGACTCTTATAAGGTTCGAAAGTAAAAAACAGGTTGGTAAAATAGTTCAGATCTTTTATAAACTTATCCTTTTCGCTTATGGTGTAGCCTTCTCCCAGAATTACCAGATCGACACTGTTATGAGGATTTCCGTTTTTTATAACCGAAATTACTTCATCACTGCTCCTTGCCGGATTTTCCCTGCAAATATGATAATCCTTCGGATCGATAATAACGCTGTAAATGGGCGAGAGTGAATTATTTTTTGCCCGTTTTTCAATTACCATTTTTACCTCTTTAAGCGGAAAAGGTACCAGCACCGTTTCGTGATATGTCTTTTTTATCCCTTTTATGGCGGCATCAATGGTTTGATATTCACCAAATATGGTACTGTATCCTTTCGAATATATTAACTTTTCAGTAGCCACATCAAAAAGCGACACTTTATATGTACCCAGTTCAAAAGGCTGAATACAATTACCGGGATTACCGGCCCAACCAGGCTGAATGTACATCTTATCCATCGAAACGATCTCTTCCCGCGCATCGCCCGTATGATAATAATCTACACGCAGGGTGCTATCTGCAAAATACTTGTTAAAATCAACTTTTCCCTGGGAGAAAATTACCGCCGGAAACAAAAGGAATAGCCCGAAAATTAACTTATTCATATGTACAAAATTTTTATGTTTAAGGTCAAATGGAATATCCATGATGCTTTTGTTCATCCCTTTTTGGTGATCTTTTTCGGATCATGGACATTTCATACGTCAGAAAATTTGAATTCCTAAAAATACACTTCTGAAGGAATTCAACGCAAAGTCTTAGGTAATTTTCCTGCAAAAAGGTATTTATTCTATCTCAGGTATTTTAAGTCAGAGCTTAATGCGATGCCATGTACATTTCGCTGTTTTCACAATAAATTTATATATTACACAGTTTAATTGCGACGTAAAACTGATCATACTATGGATCCGAATAAATGGCACCAGGGCGAAGAAGAAAAAGAAGATGACGGACAGGATCATAACCGATACAACAATGATGATCAGCTTCCGGCTTTTTTAAACGAAAAAGAAGATCTGCTGAACAGTTTTCTGAGCAGTATTCTTCCCACAACTCCGGCACCAACACATTTGCCCCGGGAAGATTTTTCGGATCTTCAGGGCATTTCGCCTGAATTGTATTCCTCATTGGCAATGCCAACCCACCTCGAGAAAAAAATACTGGAACTCCGGAAGATCACAGATGGAATTGACAGGAAAAATATCGACCTGAAACTATTATCTACCCTGGATTTTTCCCGATTCAAAGTGAATTACCCCCAATGTTTAAATCCGGCCCAGCTGGCTGGTGTTGTGATCACTGAAAAACCTTTGCTGTGCATTGCAGGTGCAGGAAGCGGCAAAACAAGGGTTATTGTTCACCGTGTATCGTACCTGATAGAAAAGGGAATAGATCCGCAAAACATATTACTGCTTACCTTTACCCGGAAGGCCGCCAACGAAATGCTTCAAAGAGTTGAAACATTGCTGAAAAACAAGGAAGTTTCAAAAGTTACCGGAGGTACATTCCATGCTTTTGCCAGTTTTGTACTCCGGAAATATGCCAATATGCTGCAGCTTCCGGTTAATTTCACCATTATCGACACCGGCGACTCCGAAGATATCATCGACCTGATACGTACCGAACTCAAATTTAACAGCAAGGACAAACGTTTCCCCAAAAAAGCAGAATACTGGACATTATCTCCTACTCGCGGAATAAAAAAAGCACCATTGCCGATATAATCCGTACCCAGTATTCGGGCCTGGAGTCGTACATATCAGCCATAGAACTTATCTTCAGAGGCTATACCCGGTACAAGCAAATCAGCCGCATCTTCGATTTCGACGATCTGATGGATGTGCTCAACGAATCGCTGCGAACTAACAGCCGTTTTCGCGAGATCATGCAAAATACCTATCAATATGTGATGGTGGATGAGTTTCAGGATACCAATGTGGTTCAGAACGAAATAGTGCACCAGATTGCAGCCATACATCGCCGTATTATGGTGGTAGGCGACGATTCGCAAAGTATTTATGCTTTCCGTGGTGCCGAATACGAAAATATCCTTCGCTTTCCGGAAGTTTATCCCGATTGCCTGGTAGTGAAAATAGAGGAAAACTACAGAAGTAACAGGTATATACTGGATTTCACAAACAGTATCATCGAAAATGCCAGGGTAGGATATAAAAAGAAGCTTTACACCAGTAACAACAACCGGCATGTTCCTTTAATCAAACGAACCTATAACCAGGAAGACGAAGCCATTTTTATTGCCGACCGCATTGCGGAACTCAGCGAGCAGGGAATAGCTCTCGACCAACTGGCAGTGTTAAACCGTGCCGACTGGCATAACCGATACATACAGGCCGAACTCAGCAAAAGAGGAATACCCTATGTGGTGGTTGGAGGCTTTAAATTCAATGAGCGTATGCATATCCGCGATATTGTAGCTTACCTGCGGCTTACATTTAACCCGGCCGATGCTGTTTCGTGGCACCGTGTGCTAAAATATATCGGAGGAATTGGCCAGGTTACAGCCTCAACACTGATAAGCACAATTCAGCAATCGGATACCCGTTTTGAGTTTGAAGCATTTAAACAACGGAAATTTTATCACGAACTGCTGCTCCTTGGTCAGATGCTCTCAAAAGCCAGTCAGCCCGAATATTCCCTTACCCAAAAAACCGAAATTATCCGAGACTATTATGCCCCTCTCCTTAAAGCACGCGAGGACGATTACCTTATCCGCATGCAGGATGTAGAGGTGTTGATTGACCTTTCGAAAAATACCGGAATCTGGATAATTTTTTGAGTGATTTTGCCCTGGATCCGCCATCGAACCGTGTGGCCGACCAGGCGCACTCTCTCACCAACGAAGGCGAAGAATCGGGAAAAGTAACCATAAGCACCGTTCATTCGGCTAAAGGACTGGAATGGTATGCCGTATTTATTCCTCATGCACTTGATGGCATGTTCCCATCGAACAGGGCAACCAATATGGAGGAAATGGAAGAAGAAAGGCGGCTTTTTTATGTAGCCTGCAGCAGAGCAAAAGAAGAATTATATATTACTTTTCCGCGTAACGTTTTTTCGTACGATGCTTTTTTTCACCTTCCGTCCAGGTTTCTTATCGGCATCGAAAAATAAATATATTTTGAAGGATAAGCAGGGTTCTGTTTAAAAATAGACTTGGAATTCTTTCTTCGGTTGAATATCAAAGTTTTTTTAGGATCGCACAAATGCTTCTCTTTTCGTGCTTTCTCACCACAATTCCTGCACTTGAATTTCAATTCACCCTCCTGCTTTTCCGCCCTTTCCTTTTTACCAAGGCGGCACATTGTTTTTCCCATATTTACACAAATAGATTACAGCTCTTTTTAACAAATTTTACCAAAACTGGTTCAAATATTATGGCTTAGGGATCCAGGCTTATTGGTTCATAAATTATGGAGATACCAATAAATGTCATAGTTATGATGCCGGATATGCCCTAATTTTGGCTCAGAAAATTTTAAAACAATTTTACAATGTACCCAAATAACTATATTGTACCTATCGCGGTGAACGAACCGGTAAAAGACTATCTTCCGGGAAGCAGGGAGAGAGAAGAAATTGTAAAGGCTATTGCCGAAGCAAAATCAAAACTGGTCGACATTCCTATGTTTATTAACGGGAAAGAAGTTCGAACTGGGAATAAAGCCGAGATCAGAGCTCCGCATAACAGGGAATTATTGCTGGGGCATTTTCACAAAGGCGATGCCAGTCATGTTCAACAGGCCATTGATGCGGCGCTTGCCGCAAAGGAAAACTGGGCCAATATGCCCTGGGAACATCGTGCTTCGATATTTCTGAAAGCAGCAAACCTGCTCGAAGGACCGTACCGGGCAAAAATGAATGCTGCCACCATGCTGGGTCAATCCAAAAATGTTTTCCAGGCCGAAATTGATAGTGCCTGCGAACTCATCGACTTTTTCCGATACAACATTCAATTTATGACTGAGATATACGCTCAGCAACCCCGCAGTAACACGGCTACATGGAACCGTACCGAGTGGCGTCCGCTCGAAGGTTTTGTGTTTGCCTTAACGCCGTTTAACTTCACCTCTATTGCCGGAAACCTGCCTACTGCACCAGCCCTGATGGGTAACACAGTAGTTTGGAAACCATCCAATACCCAGGTATATTCGGCTCAGGTAATTGTTGAGATATTAAAAGAAGCTGGTCTACCCGATGGCGTTATCAATATGGTGCTTGTATCGGGTCCGGTTGCAGGAGAAGTGATATTTAACCATCGCGACTTTGCGGGTATCCATTTACCGGA
>JAAUTT010000149.1 GCA_012031335.1 Bacteroidales bacterium
CTACCTTGGTTGAACTTCTGAAGAGTATTAATGCTATTGCTAATGCTATTGGAAACACAGGATAATCACTCTCTGAGTACTTGAAAGTGCAAAGACATATGGCATTATTGAAATCTAATGTATGGTTAAACGATTAGCAAGCATCTGAAGCTGAAGGCAGTATTGCAAAAAGTAATTCCTAATTTTATCAATTTATATGAATCCCCACATTTTAAAATACTTTCCGAAAGCCCGGCCATGGTCGGAGATTACTTCGGAATATGTTGAAAAGATAACCATTGAATATGGTATTGCCAAGGAGAAAATTCTGTATGCCTCCTGTATTTGCCCCGATGAACTTAACTATAAGGTTACAAATTTTAATGGTCATTTCCACCAGGGTTTTTATCTGGGAGGGTTAAGCGGCGTTCCTTACACCGGGAAAACAGGTATGGCAGCTTATGCCAGTCATGTACCAGCCGACGGAGCCTCTTTTATATATTACGGGCCACATGTCGGGATCGGAGCCAATGGTATCATTGGGCATGTTTTGCGCGAACACCAGCATGAGGCTACATTCTCATGCGGATCTCTTATCTCGGTATTGGAGAGAATGCGTCGTGATCATGTTTTCGACTGGTCGGTAAATAACTTTGAAGACCTGCAGGCAAGGGTGATCGAAAAGATTTTACATAACCATAAGGAAAGGCTCTTCAAAGCCGATAGCGATGTAATGGAAGCCTTAAGAATACTTTTTAATTTCAGCGATTGCCTGTTAAAAGATTTTATTATTGGTAATAAAAAGGTTTTTGCCACTCCGCATATATTTTTACTTGGCGGAGTGGTAATAAATCCCGATGCCGGACAGGAAAACTTTGCGGAAATATGGTCTTTCGAGCATTTAAACCTCAATGAGGTCTGATCTGTCTTTGGCATATAAATTGCTTAAAAGGCTCCATCAAAAACCAACATATGATCAAGTATCTCTTAAGCCTGACTCTGGTTTTTTTAACCGCCTGCAGTACAACAATGCACACAGAAGTGCATTTAGCTTCCAGGGAAAATAATGTTTGTAAAAACCTTATAGGAAATGTGGTTGTATATGCCATATTTGTCGATTCCAAATATTCAAAACCCTGGTCCGAATACGATATTCAGTCCACCCTCGATTCAATTAATAAAGGAATGAACTGGCTGATGGCTGAAGCCCGGAAGCAGAATCATTACCTGAATATTGAGATCGATCATCACAAACTGCTAAAGGAGTGATTCCTATTTATAACGACTTTTCCAAAAAAACGCTTTCAGGTACAATCTTCAAGCTCCCTCTTTTATTCTGGTATTAAAGATGTTTACAAATGGGCTGATAAAGTGGCCGCAGAAGCCGGGAAATCATTCCCGGCCGATTCATCCCGGATTGTGAAAACCCCTAATAATCTTAAGGACCGGGAAAGGCTCATTGCACGCTTGCGCGACATTCACAAAACTGATCATATTGCCCTGATGTATTTCATTAATAATTACTTTTCCGAAGAAATTTCCGTATCGCTGGATAATAAAAGTAACAGCAATATTGAATTTTCGATTGTCAGCTTTAAGAAACCTGCGGTGATAGTGCATGAGTTTTTGCATCTGTTTGGGGCATGGGATCTATATATTACCCCCTTTTGATAAGAAAAGGAGTATTCAAAGGAAGAAAGAAAAGGCTATGGAGTTATTTCCTAACGAAATAATGGCCTTTGCTTACCGTAACCTCGATTCTCTGGAGATTAGTCAGTTTACGAGGTATGCTATTGGCTGGGATAAAAAGCTCGAACCCCAATACACCAAATTAATTTTAGGAAATACCATAAAACCCGCTAAATACTAAATTATGCTGCTTGCATCCGCACAAACCCAACCTTTACGTTTTGATATTGAAAAGAACCTTCATCAGCACTACACGTTTGTAAACAAAGCTGCCTCATTGGGAGCAGACCTCATTGTTTTCCCCGAATTGTCCATTACCGGGTACGAACGCGAAAAAGCCATGGAACTTAGTTTTACCGAAAACGACCCCCGCCTGGAAACACTCAGGAAGCTTTGCAACGATCATCAAATTACCATTATTGCCGGGGCTCCGGTACAGATTAATAAATCCATTTATATTGGTTCTTTTTTGTTTATCCCGGACAGTCCAGTTTTAATCTATACCAAACAGTATCTGCACACTGGCGAAGAGGATTATTATCAGTCCTCATTCAATTTCAACCCTTTGTTTAAGCTGCATGAAGAAAATGTTGCCCTCGCAATTTGTGCCGATATCGATCACCCTATGCATGTTGAAAATGCCTGCAAAGCCGGCGCAACTTTATATATACCATCTATTTTCTTTTCACCGGGTGGATTACCTGCAGCATATAACAATTTAAGCGGTTATGCAAAGAAGCATTCTATGTATGTGCTCATGTCGAATTTTTGTGTTGAAGCATGGGGCAGACCGGCAGGAGGTTGCAGCGCCTTCTGGGATAACACCGGAAAGCTTATTGGATCCATGAATGATAAAGATAGCGGACTTCTGTTGATTGAAAAACAGGTGACAACTGGAAAGCTTTTACCGAAATTATTCCAGCTTAGATTGTTGTCGTAAAAAACCCTGCTGTTTGTCGTTTCTATACACCTGCACTTTTTTATGAAGACTGTAGCTTTGTAAACAAAAAAGCTATGGAAAATTATTTTATTGAAAAGGATATCCCGGTAATATATGTTAAAGCCACGTCATTCCCCGGGGGTGTGGGCGAAGCGCACCAAAACTACATGGCTATGTTTCCCCGGCCAGTGGAAGTCAATATTATGGCATATCTTACCCCGATAAGGGAGATTCAATTATATATTTGGCTGCTGTAAGCCTTAAAAAACCGACTGATATATCTGACCACAATCTTGGGAAGTTTGTTATAAAAAAAGGTAATTATACAAGTGAAGTTATTTACGATTTTATGAAGTACATCCCCTCAATCGGCCATACTTTCGGGAAGTTGTTGCAACATCCGCGGCCTCGATCCCCAGGGATATTGTGTTGAGGAGTATTTGAACGAAAACGATGTTAGGTGTCTGGTAAAACTGTTTGACGATTGAAATCATTTCTGGAAACCCTAAAACCCCTGTTATGAAAACACTGAAATTTACTGTCCATATATCAGCCCCCAAAGAAATAGTATGGAAGATACTATGGAGCGATGATTCTTATCGCTCCTGGGCTTCAGCATTTGTCGAAGGTTCTTATGCTGTAACCGACTGGCGCGAAGGTAGTGAAATCCGGTTTATGTCTCCTGACGGTACCGGAATGAACAGCACCATAGCCCGTAAAATCCCCGACAGATTTATGTCCTTTAAGCACAATAGTGAGTATTATGGCGAAGCGGAACATTTGCAGAATAAGAGTTCTAATTTGTGGGCCAACGCTTACGAAAATTATACCCTAAACGAAACCGAAGGCATTACCGAACTTAAAGTTGAGGTAGATACCGAAGAGGACCATGTTGATCATTTTAAGGATGTCTTTCCAAAAGCCCTTAAAAGATTAAGGAATTGGCCGAGAGTTCCCGTGTTTATTCAGCTAAAATATAGTTTGAAAGGCCAATCAGTTAAAAGGAGCTCTTCTATTGTTTTTGAAATACCAAGAAATAAAAATACTTGTCTGTTTTTCGGTTGCACGGGAAGGGATGCTAGTGTTATTTTGCAGATAAATTGAACTAAAAAATAAAATACATGCAAATAACCGATCCCTCTGACTTTGTAAAATATTATAATGCGCTTGTCAGCAGAGATTCTTCGTTTACCGGAGTGTTTTATGCGGGAGTAAAAACAACAGGGGTGTTCTGCATAGCTACTTGCCGTGCCCGAAAGCCAAAATTTGAAAATATTGAATTTTTCACCGAACTCCGGGAGGCTTTAAAGCATGGCTATCGTCCCTGTAAAATATGCCGCCCCACAGAAAATGCCTTTCAACTACCGGACGAAGTAATAAAAGCATTGGAAATAGTGAGAGAGAAGACAGGGGAGAAGGTGACCGATTACATCCTGCTGAAAGAAGGCATTCAACCCGAAAAAGTCCGAAGATGGTTTAAGCAGCATTATGGAATTACTTTCCAGGCATACCAGCGATTGATTCGCATAAACACTGCGTATACAAAGCTGCAGAAAGGAGAAACCGTAACAAGTTCCGCTTTTGGTTCCGGATATCATTCTCTTAGCGGATTTGGATACACCTATAAAAAATACTGGGGAATTCTCCCCGGAAAAATCCTTCTCCGGAAATTATACTGATGACCCGTTTCGCTACTCCACTTGGTCCCATGTTTGCATGCAGCACACATCAGGGAATCTGCCTCCTTGAATTTACCGACAGACGAATGCTCGAAACTGAGTTCCACGACCTCGAAAAACGACTGAAAGCACGGATATTTCCCGGAGTAAATGAACACCTGAAAATGCTAGAACGTGAGCTGGAGGAATATTTTGCTGGAAAAAGATTCGCTTTTGATGTAAAACTTCACACACCCGGTTCGAATTTTCAACAAGCTGTTTGGCTGGCTTTGGTGCAAATCCCTTATGGTAAAACAGTTTCTTATCATCATCAGGCAATGTTACTCAACGTTCCTACCGCCATTAGGGCTGTAGCTTCGGCTAACGGGCACAACAGGATCTCGATTGTTATACCGTGCCACCGGGTAATAGGTAAAGATGGGAGCTTAACAGGTTATGGCGGAGGGTTGGAACGAAAAAGATGGTTGTTGGACCACGAGAAGAAAAACAGAATTATCAATTGAACCAAAAAAGATAAACCATTCCAGAATGACCACAGAACCTACTTATTAAAGCATTCAAAAATTATTCTTTTCTTTACAGAAATAAAAATTGAATATGCTGGATATATTGTTCTTAATAGGAGGCATTGCAGTTGTCATCCTCGGTGCGAACTGGCTAGTCGACGGCGCCTCTGCTATTGCCAAAAAACTTGGAATTTCCGATATTGTTGTCGGTTTAACAATTGTAGCATTCGGAACCTCAGCTCCCGAGCTTACGGTGAATATTTTCTCAGCATTAAAAGGATCAACCGATATCGCAATAGGAAATGTTTTGGGAAGCAATATCAGCAATATCCTTCTAATACTAGGAATAACCTGTCTCATCAATCCTGTTGAAATACTTACGGCCACCAAATGGAAGGAGATTCCCTTTAGCCTCCTGGCAGTTTTGGTGATGGGAATTGTCAGTAACGATGTGTTGATTGACGGGGCGAACAGTAACTTCATCTCAATGATTGATGGATTTATATTGTTGAGCTTTATGACCATCTTTATGGTTTATACTTTCGAAATGGCGCGTCGTCAAAGCAATGCAGTGCCTGTGGATATTTACACTACAACGGAAGGTTCAGGAAGTCAAATTTCGCTCATAAAGGCAATATTTTTTATTGGATTGGGCTTATTAGCCTTGTTTTTTGGAGGTAAATATCTGGTAGAAGGTGCTGTATCCATTGCTAAAATATTAGGCATGAGTGAAAAAGTAATCGGCTTAACTATCATTGCCATCGGCACCTCCCTGCCCGAACTAGCCACGTCGGCTGTAGCTGCATATAAAAAGAAATCGGATATTGCTGTCGGTAACATTGTTGGCTCAAATATTTTTAATGTTTTCTTTGTGTTGGGAACAACTTCCGTAATAACACCGATACCCTTCGATTCATCGGTGAATTTTGATATTGGTGTTGCAATGATTGCAAGTATCCTGTTGTTTGTTACAACGGTAACTTTTCGTAAACAAAAAATCGATAGGGTAGAGGGCTTGATATTTTTAAGTATATACACCGGCTATATTGCTTTTTCCATAATGGGTTGAGCTCTGTAACTGGTATACTTAAATTGAAGAACCCGGAAACTTTGATTAAAGCTTCCCGGTTTGTATACTGTTAAATACAAAATCTAAATGGTTTTGATGCGAATCACAGATAAAGAAAGTGGTTCAAGGTTAATTTCCAGGTTTTTACCTTTTAGCATAATTTCCGATTCGCGGGGTACAAGGTTTTGAGGATTGGTAATTGAGTTTTCAGCATTTTTATCAGGACTGGCCAGTATAAATAATTTGCCTTTAGTCACCTTTTTTCCTATGTTGATACGCTGCATTTGTGCATTTTGGGTTGAGTTCACCAATTTGATGATAATCTCATTGGTGTTTTTGTCGAGTGCAGCACTGGCATAAAGTCCATTTTGCCCGGTAAGCGGTTTCCCGTTCTGACTCAAAGGAAGAACATGGGTACCACGGTTGTTCGAAAACAGTTTCTGCACATAATAATTTGGAGTGCCATACGAACTAAGGTTGTCGAACCAAATCAGGTCAGGGGTCCATTGCCAGCCTTCGGTATGGGCAAAAAGCGGAGCATAGGATGTCATGTAAACCACATCGGCATTTCGTTCCAGGCCTGTCATAAAAGCTGCTTCGGAAAGAGCGCAACTCCAGTTGTTTTTATTATCGGGACTAACAGTTTTAACACTTTGGGCTGCATATTCACCTGCAAATATTTTATAGCTATTACGGTCGTAACTATCATAGCGGTCAGCATTTTTTAAAAACCATTCAGGGTTTTGATAATAGTGTTCATCCACAATTTCGGCATTTAACTTTTTCAGTTCTTTGGCAGCAAATTCGAACAGCTCACCTTCGGGACTCGGACCTGTCCCCGAAATCAGTTTGATATGTGGATATTTCGATTTAATAGCTTTTTCGAATGCTATGTACCTCTCGATGTATTGTGGTCCCCCACTGCTCGTTTCCAATACCTATCATTTTCAGGTTAAAAGGAGCCGGATGCCCCATCTCGGTTCTTAATTTACCCCAATGCGTGCGCTGGTGCCATTGGCAAATTCAATCAGGTCGAGTGCATCCTGAATATAGGGGTCGAGCTGGTTCATGGGTACTACTTCTGCAGTATTAAACTGACAGGCCATACCACAACTTAAAATAGGCAGAGGTTCAGCTCCAATATCTTCAGACCAAATTGAAAATCTTACAAAAAAACCCAGTCCAAATGTTTGGAAGTAGTCGGGTGCGGGACGGTGCGCGAATTCGGTATTCCAGCGGTTAACAATTAAAGTTCTGTCATTTGGGTTGCCTACTGTTTTTTTCCATTGGTATCGGGTTTCGAGTTCCCTGCCTTCTACAATACAACCACCCGGGAAACGAATAAATCCAGGCTTCAGATCGGCCAGCAGTTGAACCAGGTCGGAACGCAAGCCACCCGGACGGTTTTTCCAGGTATCGTCGGGGAAAAGCGAGATCATATCTGCATCAATAGCGCCTGCGCCTTCGAACCAAATGTTTAAGCTAGCTTTCGGTTCTGTATTATTGGCGGTGAAGCTTACTTCCGAACGCACCCAACTGCCATTTTCAGGAATAAGAGTGCCGCCTCCCAGGTGCTTCCCATCGGGAGTTACTAGCTCAATTCGAAGTTTAACATCACCGGTTTTGTTGCTTGTTAATATGGAAAAATTGTATTTCATATCCTTTTTAATTCCCATTCCTTTGAATCCTGAATTGGTAAGGCTATATTTCCCCTTAGTGTTATCGAATTCGATGTGCAGGTAACGGGGATTGGCAGGATGGGTTTCGGCACGGTTGGTTACCAAAGCCGATCCTGAATTATTCTGTTTATTTTCCTTCCATCCCATCAAAGGCTGGAAAAATTCGAACGAGCGATTTTTAACCAATTCGGCATAAATACCACCATCGGCAGCAAAATTTATATCTTCGAAAAATATCCCCCACATGGTAGATTGTATCTCCGCAATCGGTTTGTCTGCATTCAACACAAGGGGCTGGGTTGTCTGGGCATCGACTGAAAGGATTGCTATTCCAAAAAATAAAGCAATTGCAAATAAAAAATTCTTTTTCATTATGCTTTTAAATTTTACGATGATGTTAATTAATGTCATTTTGTTAAGCAGACCTTGAGTTTTCGGATAAAAATAAATCATTCCTCCCGTTATAAGGTGGAGAATTGTGTAAAAATGTGCTCCAATCTGGGAAATTGATGAAAAGAGAAGTGCCTCTGCCAATTGAGCATTGAAAGGCTAATTGAACATGCTCCCTTTTCATATGTTTTCTATTACAGCTTTATTTGAAAATGAAAATATCCTCCGAAAGATCATTTGATTTTACCTATGAGAATTATCCGGTAAATACGGATAAGTTAAAATCGCCATATCTGCTTGAAGAAGTGGGGGAAAAGGAATTTACCTACGGGAAATCCTATATGAAACAATGGCATTTCGATGGGATAAGAATTTTACATACCCGCCATACCTTTGCTGATCATTTTACCTTCCGGAACAACAACGACTGCGATATGGTGTGTCTTGAATTTAATCTGAAGGGCAGGTATAATATTTTTCACCACGGAAATAACTTATCAGTTCATAACCATCAGCATAATA
>JAAUTT010000150.1 GCA_012031335.1 Bacteroidales bacterium
AAACATTTGTATTTGCAGAAACCTCTGTCGCACGATATATACGAAGCCCGCATATTGACCCAGGCTGCCGAAAAATATCAGGTAGTCACTCAAATGGGCGACCAGGGTGCATCGTGCGAGGGAATGCAGATTTTGCGCGAATGGATCGAAAGCGGAATTTTGGGTGATATTGAAAAGGTTTATTGCTGGACAGATCGTCCTGTATGGCCGCAGGGAATTCCATGGCCAAAAGCAACCTCTAAAATTCCAAAAGAATTGAAATGGGATTTATGGTTAGGTACTGCCAGAGAAACCGGATATATAGAAAATCTGGTCCCATTTAACTGGCGGGGATGGTGGGAGTTTGGAACAGGAGCATTGGGTGATATGGGCTGTCACATAATCGGTCCACCATTCAAATTGCTAAACCTGGGTTATCCTGTCGAAGTTTCAGGCAGTGCGAGTACAGTTTACAATGGAATTTTCTCCGAAGCGCAATATCCTGAAAGTGGTCCGGTTTCAAGCTCAATAATGTTTACTTATAATCTTGAAAATGGTAAAAATCTTAACCTTTATTGGATGGATGGCGGGATTACACCTGATCGACCTGAAGAACTTGAACGTGATGGAAATATGAATGATATACTTGGCGATTTTACAGGATTAAACGATTATGAAGGAAGTACCTTGTTTGTTGGTACCAAAGGAAAGCAGCTTGTGGTTGGGGTGGACGCAATCCTGTTTTGTTGCCGCTGTCGTTGAATAAAGTGATAAATGTTCCTAAAAAATACCTGCGTGTGCCAGGTGATATGGACGGCCATTACTGGCAATGGATAGATGCCTGTATTGCCGGTTATGGCAATGCTGAAGTGTCCTCCCCATTTGTTGGTTATGCCGGTCCGCTTACCGAAACAGTATTAATGGGTAACCTAATTCTCAGGAGCTTCAATATCAGGGAAACGATTACCCGAAAAGATCCGGTTTACGGAGAATTGAAAGGTTTCAATTTCCCCGGACGTTACATCAAATATAAATGGGATGGTGAAAATATGAAAATTACAAATTTTGAACCAGCTAATCAGTTTATTAAAAGGGAATACCGGAACGGATGGGGAGAATTAAAATTATAAAGTAACCCGACTAAATGAAAGCATTATGAATAATAAATCTGCGTTGAAATAATATGAATATAAATGTATTATGAAATATTTTCTATTTTAAAAACCTTCAAACTTTAAGTGAGTTTGCCGCTGAATTTCTCGACAAGGAAATTCAACAAAAAACAATCTTCTTCTGTGCGCTGCATCAGGAAGTTCACCAACCGGAACATACACGAAACTGGCAGAGAGAAATGATATTGATACTTATAAAAATTTAAAGGTCATAAAACTTGATGAATGGGGAGGGATTCCGGCAAACCATGAAGGCTCCTGCGAAACTTACCTGCAAAGTATTCTGGTTAAACCATTGAATATTAGGGAAGAGAATTATTATTCTTTTCAGAGTGAACCTTCCAGTCCTGAAGAAGAATGTAACCGAATTCAACAATTAATTTACCAAAATGGTCCAATTGATGCATGCGTACTTGGCCTTGGTATGAATGGTCATATTGCCTTTAACGAACCATCCACTTATTTGCAGGCCCATTGTCATGTAGCTGTTTTATCCGAAGCATCCATGAATCACCCCATGGCCAAAAATATGAAAAAGGACTCGGTTTATGGACTTTCACTGGGAATGGCCGAACATCATGAATTCCAAAAAGAATAATCTTAATTGTTACCGGTAAAAACAAGACCGGTATTATCAGAGAATTTTTAAGCAAAAAAAATAACCACACAGTTGCCTGCTTCTTTCCTTTGGTTACATCCTGAAGTTTATTGCCTCATCGACAAAGAATCGTGCGATAAGGAAATAATGGAATTAATTGGAAAGGAAACGTCAAATTAAAATAAAAATTAGCTTCTTATGAAAACAAAACTTTTAATATTTATTTTGCTTGCAGGTATTTGCAGCTTAAATGCACAAACACCTGCTTTCCCCTTGCATCCAAGTGAAAACGGGCGGTACCTTGTCGACAGCAATAAAAAACCCTTCTTTTATCAGGCCGAAACTCCTTGGCTCATTTTCATTAATCTCAATCCTGAGGATATGGGTAAATTAATGGATATCAGAATCAGTCAGGGATTTAGTGTTATTCAAACCATGGCATTAACAACCGAAACGAATGTCAATGGCGACAAGCCTTTTGTTGACAACGACTTATCCAAGCCAAACATTGCCTATTTTGAATATCTCCGCAAAGGGATAAAACTGGCAGGAGAAAAGGGATTGTTAGTAGGATTATCCACTGTTTGGAAGGGATGCTGCGGAGGTGACTGGAATGACATACTCACTCAGAACGGTCCTGAGAAATGCAGGAAATACGGCCAGTTTCTGGGGAAATATTTTGTGGATTGTCCTAATCTATACTGGATCCAGGGTGGCGACAACGACCCCAGGGAACATATTGATCATTACCGGGAAATTGCCCTGGGAATCCGCGAAAGTATACCAGATGCACTGCAAACGTATCATGCTTCCTCCGGGCATTCCAGCTCTGATGTAGTTAATTATCTTGACAACTCCTGGCTCAACTTTACATGGACTTATACCTATTTTCGTAAAAAGCATAATGTTTGGATTTATGTAAGTGGTTGGGGTGAATTGCCTGAAGTTTACGAAGTGAACCAGATTGAATACCGTAAATTTCCAATAAAACCTTTTGTGCTGGGCGAATCACAGTATGAAGGTGAAGATTCAGTATCATGCAAACCATTTAAAGCATCGGAAATTGTTCGACGCCAGGCATATTGGAGCTTACTTTCGGGAAGCTGTGGCCATGCCTATGGAAGCTGGAACTGGAAAGTTGGGAAGGATTGGCGAAAAGTGGAGAAAGATTCTGGTGCATGGGATATGCTGCATGTAAAGAACCTCTTCACCTCAATGGAATGGACAAAGCTTCAGCCCGATATTGATCGGCAGCTTATTAGTGAAGGTGCAGGCACATTTGGAAAAACAGACTATGCAACAGCAGCAATAAGTTCCGATAAACAATTTGCCCTAATTTACCTGCCTCCAAGTGCAACTGTGAAAAGAACCCTTGAATTAAACATGGACATGTTTAAAAAAGCAATGAAACTAACGTGGTTTGACCCTACCACAGGAAAAACAATATCCCTTTCCAATCAACACGTACCTGAAAAAGGGAAATATAAAATTACAAGTCCCGGTAAAAATGAGGATGGCTCTAATGACTGGGTGTTATTGATTAATTAATATTTTTACGCCAACTCGGGAACAACGTGGTGGTTGAAAAAGTGACTTAAGGAATGATTGCCCTGATATAATGTATCAATTGGTGCAAATAAAAAATGTAAAATGGAAAGAATCCTAAAAATTATCATACCAGTTTATTCATTCGTTATCTTATCGGGATGCGCTTTAAAGCATCCCGATACTAACGAACTACGATTCCCGGAACTTTCTCATATCCAGCTTACCGGTGGTTTGCTTGGGGAACGCTACCGTGTAATAAATGAAACAACCATCTTTCATTGTATTGAAAAATGCAAAGAGGAAGGTTTGATTGAAAATTTCTCGCGTGCAGCCGGATTAACTGAGGGAGATTATCTGGGGCTGCCAAATGCAGATGAATTTGTATACAAACTGTTGAAGCTGCTTCTTACTTGTTGGAACAGAATTACAACAAAGAACTCGATTTAAAACTCGACTCCATTATCCGGTTAATTGCTGCTGCCCAGGAACCTGATGGTTACCTTCGCACTCCTCATACTATTTACTGGCTTAGAAATGGCAAAACACCCCGGGCAGAAAGATGGTCGAATCTCAACGGCGACCTGGAATTGTACTCAAGTGGGCATTTGATAGAAGCTGCGGTTGCTCATTACAGAGCCACCGGCAAAAAAAACCTGCTGAACGTAGCTCTCAAAAATGTTAACCTTATTGATAGCTTGTTTGGTAAAGGCAAAGAACTCCAGGGTGTGGACATGATCCCCGAAATTGAACTTGCGCTTATAAAACTGTTTAAATTAACAGGCAATAAAAAACACCTGGAGCTTTCCAAATACTTTCTTTATGCACGAGGCGACAGCGCCGACCACAAACTGATGGGTCCTTTTTCGCTCGATCATAAGCCTCTTAAACAACAAAAACAGGCCGTAGGACACGCAACCTTTGCCTCATACATTTATTCAGCGGCTGCCGACATGGTAAACCTGGGTATCGATACCTCCTTCCGGGAGGTAATCCGAAACCTCTGGAACGACATCGTCTTTACGAAAATGAGTGTCAACGGAGGAATTGGCTCACGCCACGATAACGAAGGTTTCGGAGAAGCTTACGACTTTCCCGACCTTACGGCCTACAACGAAATTTGTGCCGCCGTGGGTTTCTGCAATCTTAACCAGCGCATGTTTCAAATGGAACAAAACGCTAAATATTTCGATGTCCTGGAACACACCCTTTACAACAATCTTCTCTCAGGAATAGCGGCGCATGGAAAAGCTTTCTTTTATGTTTGTCCTACTGAATCCGATACTGCCTATAAGTTCAATCTGGGATGGTGCCCGCCGGAGTATAAAGGGAACTTTGGTGGTGCCCGGGCTACGCGGAAAGAATGGCTGCCATGTGCCTGCTGCCCCCCCAACACTTGCAAGGTTTGTCGCTTCCTTACCTACGATGGTTTATGCCCAAAAAGGCAATACTTTATATGTAAACCTCTATACCGATAGTAAATCGACCCTTAACCTGAACGGGCAAGAGATTGAAATTATACAGAACACACAATATCCCTGGGATGGTGATGTAATAATTGAAGTTAACAGCACTAGTCCATTTAACGGACAAATAATGCTTCGTATACCCTCATGGGTGAATAATTCTCCTGTGTGGGGCAATCTATACAACTATTTACCTCAAAATATATCTCCGGTAAGCATTAAACTCAACGGTGAAATACAAAATGTACAGCCTGATGAAACCGGTTATGTAATCCTCTCGCCCAAAGAGAACAGGAGCAAAATAACAATTCATTTTCCTATGGAGATTCGACAGGTTGTTGCGTTGGACAGTATTTCGCATCTGAAAGGAAAAGTTGCCCTGCAACGCGGCCCGATGTTGTATTGCTTCGAACAGCAGGATAATAACCAGGATTTGAGTTCTTTAACAATAAAGAATACCGGAAGTTTAGAAACTCAGGACAAAACTTTCTCTTTTGGTGAAACACGGGTTATAACCAACGGTGAAGCAACAGCTATACCTTATTTTCTCTGGAGTAACCGGGGAGAAAATAAAATGAAGTTTGGATCAGGAAAAAATAACAAATTACCTTATAAAAAGATTATGAGATTAATGTCAATTTTAACAATTTCAGCATGTTTATTGGCTTCATGCGAAAGCGGAAAGGAAGAAGGCCTCCATTGCCACGTATTATTTTAGCAGATTTGGATACATTATTAACTTCTGGATTTTCAATTATTTCCATACCATACTGACCTATTGCATATACCATTGAAACCCGGGATAGTTTTTCATCCGGAACATAATAATCAGTCTCGGTCATTTTTAAAGGATTAAATATTCGCTCTTTATAGAATACATCCAATGATTTTCCTGATAAAACTTCGACTAAATATCCTAATACGTTTGTTGATTCTCCATATTGCCATCTTGTTCCAGGTTGATATTTTAAAGGAAGTTTTGCAATTTTTGAATTAAATCCTTTAAATTAACAGCATGCGAAATATCTGCTGCCCTGTAAAGTGAATCAACTGGACTATCTTCCATGCCACTGGCTAAACCTGAGGTATGAGTTAAAAGATTTCGAATTGTCATTGGCGCATGCTGCTCTTCTACATGTATTCCATTTTTGTCTTTATATGAAAATACTTTCAAATTTCTAAACTCCGGAATATATTTAGCAACCGGATCATCCAATTGAAAAAAGCCATCCTCGTATAAAATCATCGCTGCTAAACTTGTAATTGGCTTTGTCATTGATGCAATTCTGAAAATCGCATTTAACTCCATTGGCTTGTCAACATTCATCAATCCGTATTTTTCAAATTTGACAATTTTATCGTGTCGGGCAACCATAACTATCATACCAGGAAGTTTCTTTTCGTCAACATATCTAAGCATAAGAGAGTCAATCTTATTTAGGCCTACTGACAATATGTCAATCTTTTCTGGTTCTGAGATTGAAGGGGTAATTTCCTGTTGGGAAAAACAAACCGGTGAAATTAAAAGTAAAATGAATAAGAGTTTATTTTTCATTTTCATAATTGGTTTATCATTTTGTGTATTTACTATGCCAACTAACCCATGCGTGGTCAAGTAGGAAAGGGCGTAAATTCCGCTACGTTTCACGTAGGTAGCCCCGTTCAGCTCTAACCTCTCACGGAACTGTACATGATAGTCTTCTCTCCAATTTTAATCTTCCAAACAATTACATGAAAACCAAATAAAAAAGTCCATTTATTATTACTTCAAATTCATATCGAGCAAAGCAGCATAATCCTGAAGAATTTTTGAATCGGCAGTATTATAAACACCACACAAATATTTATTTTTCAGTATAATTTTCATTACCCCGTTGTATTTGTCTTTAAGGTCATATATACCTGGTTTCAGGTCAGCTATTTCCTTATTGTTATTTTTCAGAAAATTCTGAAGCATTGTTTTTGCTTCATCAGCACTATTATTGGCAATAATGAAAACATTAAAATTTGTCCCTTTAACCAAATAACTTGCTATAAATGCATTTTTAAGAAAACTATATCCCATAAAATTCTGATTGATATATTGTTCGGAGTTGGGAACTTTTCCTTCGAGCGGAAATAAAGCAAGTTGTTCAGGTAATTTTGTTTCGGGATCGATTAGCGAAGCTATTTTTTCGCCCAGTTGACGAACAGATTTAACTTCCATTTCCGATTTTCCTGAACATCTAATTTTAACATAATACCTTCCGGCGAAAAAATTTAAGTTGGCTTCTTCCTGATAACCCTGGCCACCAATTTTAAAATATACTGCTTTTGATGGCCTCTCCTGGCTGTAAATACCAAATGCATCGTCGATCGATTGGTGGCGGTAAATTTCGAGGGTAATATATAAACCATTATCTGCTGTATAATCGCCCATAGTCATTTCTTCAAAATCATAAAGAAGATATCCATCAGCGGCACCGTCGATTATATCCCAGAGATTATCAGCTGTATAAGTATCCAGTTTTCAGGCTTTTTCCAGCCATCAAGATCTGGAAAATAAGCGGAGTTATCCTGGGCATTCACGAAAATGAAGGGAAGCATTAAAAAAATTATGGTTACAATATTTTTTTTCATTTGAAAGAATTAAAGAGTTTAAATTCAGTTGTAAAGATTAAGTTTCATTGATGATCAAAATATCAAAAATAAGCTAATCTTTAATTATCAATGGTAAATACTCCAGGATACTTTTGGCAACCGGTTTGTTTTATCTTTGGAATTTTATTTTATAATTCAATCGAATGGTTCGCACAAAATACTTCTACATCAGAAACGTTTCCAGAATATTGGGTTTAATTGCCTGTTTGTTTTATATATTTATTTCGGTAAAAGGTGGCCTGGCTCAGGTAATACAGGGAACCGGTAATAACCTTATTCCGTTTTTTCCCTATCTGGCAATTTCAATTGCAGGGTATCTCATTGCTTATGTTCAGGAGCGTAAAGGCGGTATTATCATGCTGGTAGGTGGATCTGCACTTTTTGTATTTTTTTATGATTTATTCGGGTGGAGTCGACTGGTCCAGGGCTTTGGTATATAGTATGCCTTTTTTGCTATGTGGTGCTGCTTTTACATACTTGAAAGATAAAGAATAAAGAGAAAAAGGATGTCTTTTATTATGAGACATCCTTTTTCTCTTTATTTATTTAAAATATTCAATTCAAAAGTTGATGTTGAAGCAGATAAGTTGCTGCACCAGCAAAGTACCCGAGAAGAGCTGGTAAAGTCAATTTTTCGAAAATACCAAAAGAATTCAATTTTTTCCATCCCCATGGCAACAACACCAGCTGCTGATCCAATAATAAGAATGCTGCCACCTGTACCAGCACAATAAGCTAAAAACTCCCAGAGAAAATGATCTATTGGATATTGCGATAATGGATACATACCCTGAGTCGCAGCAATAAGAGGTACATTATCCACTACAGCTGAAAGAAGACCAATAGCCATTACAATAATACTTTGATTTCCTACACTTTCTAATCCTGTTGCAAGCGAAGCTAATATCCCAGTGGCTTCGAGGGCTGCAATGGCCAAAAGAATTCCTAAGAAGAAGAGAATGCTTGAAGTATCAACGCGTTTTAATGCGTTCAGGACTGAAAATGGTCGCGCTTCTCTTGTTCTTTCCTACGTG
>JAAUTT010000151.1 GCA_012031335.1 Bacteroidales bacterium
AGTGCCTGTTGAATTATAACATCACAGCTGTTGAACTGGAGTATTATTTGAATTAGCACCTATTTAAAATTCAATTCTTAGTATTAAATTATTGCTGTTTCCCTTTCTTCCAGCATTTTTCTCAGGAGGCA
Organism: Bacteroidales bacterium; assembly: GCA_012031335.1. The sequence goes on from JAAUTT010000151.1 coordinate 132, forward strand.
TTCGCCAATTAATAAATCGAGAGGATGTGTGATTTTTATATTTTCCCGGTTCCCTTCGGTGAGATGAATAATTTCTCCATTATTTTCCAAAACAGATGCATCGTCGGTGAAGTGTGGTTTATATTCCAGATTATAAGCTTCTTTAAGACTTTGCACCCTAAAACCTGGGGAGTTTGCACCAGACGCAGATGAGACCTGTCAACGATGGTACTTTTATCGGAATCCAGTAAACGCACGGTTTCAACAATTTCAGTTACAGGAACAGAATTTCCATAGATAGCTGCATCGTGGTAACATCGTTTAATTGTTTCCTCACTCACCAAAGGCCTCACACCATCGTGAATCCCGACAAGTCCGTCGCCTTCGAGCATTGATAATCCGTTCTTTACTGAATGAAACCTTGTTTCACCTCCCACACAAGTTTCGAACGGAAGGATAAAATTATGCTTCAGGCAAAGGCTTTTCCAGTTTTTAATTTGAGATTCGGGCAACACCACAATAATTTCCATGTCCTGGAAAGTCTTTCTGAAAGCGGTGATTGTATGCATTAGTACAGGCAGTCCGGCCAGTTCGATAAATTGCTTTGGTATTTCAGCCCCCATTCTATTACCGGATCCTCCTGCAACAATTATCACATATTTTTTAAGGATGCTCATTTTTTCAAGAAAAAAATTCAGACCTTTACAAATATCGAATTTTAAATCGGAATATTGTTATGCTAAAAGATATCCTCAATTTTTTATCGGTCCTGAAGGAAAATAACCACAAGGAATGGTTTGATGAAAACCGCGACTGGTATCAGAAAACAAAGAAAAATTACGAATTATTTGCTGGTCGACTCATTCAGGAGATTCTCAAGTTTGATAAAAATATTGGTACCCCTGAAGTTAAAGACTGTGTTTTCCGCATATTCCGGGATGTCCGTTTCTCAAACGATAAAACACCATATAAAACCCATATGGGAGTTTATGTTGCCAAAGGAGGCCGTAAGAGTATCCTTGGTGGTTACTATTTTCATATGGAACCAGAAAATTCAGTTTTAGCCGGAGGTATTTGGATGCCCCAGGCGCCAGTTTTAAAAGCATTACGAAGCGAAATATATAGCTATACGGATGATTTCAAGGGAATTATCAATAGCAAATCATTTAAAAAACATTTTGAAAAGCTTGATACCGACATGGGTTTGCTGCGAACAGCGCCTAAAGATTTTCCCAAAGACTTCCCCGATATCGATTTATTGAAATATAAAAGTTTCACCGTTTCAAAATCAATTCCCGATTCTATTTTTGAGGATGAGGAGAAATTAATGGCTGAATGTATTGAAGTCTTTAAAGAACTAAAACCCTTCAATGACTTTTTTAACCGGGCTATTAATGAGATGGGCAATGATTGAAAGGCATTGAGATCAGGATGCCAGAAAGTGATTTACTATTTTAAATAATTGTTCGTTACGCACAGGTTTGCTTAAATAGGCATTACATCCGGCGTGCAATATAAGTTCCTTTTCTTCTTCCTGAGCATAAGCCGTTAATGCTATAATGGGAATATTTGTATCAAAACTCCTTATGGCACGTGTTGCTTCGAAACCATTCATAACAGGCATACGAAAATCCATTAGAACGAGATCTATTTTAGTATCTTCCTGACAGATGTCTACTGCTTCCTGACCATTTTTAGCCCATATCAGCTGTGCTTGTGTTGGCTTCATCAGGTCCCGTATGAAGGTCCAATTCAACTCTTCATCATCCACCACCAGTAACTTTTTCCCGATCCAATCAAAATTTGTTACCCTCGGAAAATCGAATTTACCTTTTTCTTCAAAATCCTCATCAATCTCCTTCAAGGGTATGGTAAAATAAAAAGTTGAACCGGTTCCTACCTCGCTTTCAAGCCACATCTTCCCACCAAGAAGTTTTACAATATTTACAGAGATTGCAAGTCCCAAACCGGTTCCTTTTCGATTAAGCCTGTCGTTTTCCAGTACTTGTCCAAACCTGTCGAAAATAAGCCTGAATTTGTCCCTGGGAATTCCAACACCTGTATCTTTTACATAAAAAAGGATATTTGTTTCCTGAACCTTATAACCAAATTCAATGAATCCGTTTTCGGTAAATTTCAATGCATTACCAATAAGATTGCTTATTACCTGTTTAAAACGAAAAGGATCCGTAACTGTACAAAGTGATGATTGATTTTCGGGCATTACCAGCCGTAATTCAACATCTCTTTTATTTTCGTCTAACCTGTTTTTTGTCAAAAGTGAAAAAACAACTCCCGTAATACCTCATTAATACATGTTTTTGAATTACGAATTACAATTTGACCTGCTTCGATTTTCGAAATATCGATAATGTCGTCGATAAGATTCAGCAAAGAGTTTCCGCATTTCTCAATAAACCCCAGGTATTCCAATTGCTGGTCCCGGTCAACATTTGACATTCGGAGCAGGTTGGAAAATCCAAGAATTCCATTCATTGGAGTTCGGATTTCGTGTGACATATTAGCCAGAAAAGCAGATTTTAATTTATCGGACTCAATGGCCTTTTTTCTTGCTTCACGAAGTTTTTGTTCAGCAAGGTATCTTTCGGTTACATCAATGGAAATACCTACCAACCCGGTAATCTCGCCTTCACTGTTCCGCACAGGTATTTTGGTTGCCGAAACCCAGATATAATTCCCCTGAGCATTCCTGATTCGTTCCGTTTTACCGATGAGCTGCTCTCCCATAGTAAGTATCCTTTGTTCGTCACGAAAAGCATCCTGTGCATGTTGAAGGGTAAAGTAGTCAAAATCTGTTTTCCCGATGGCTTCTTCAGGGTCGTTAATCCCCAACATAGTTGCCTGAGCACGGTTAACGCGTGTAAACCTCGATTGTGTGTCTTTAAAGTAAATGGTATAGGGAAAGTTATCCATTAATGCCTGAAGCAGATCTCTTTCAGTATTAAGGTTTTCCATTGTTCTGCGAATGTCCGAAATATCCCGCTGGATACCAACCACCCCAATTAAACATTGCCGTTACAATCCGTAACTGGCGTTTTATAGGTTTCGTACCATTGATCGCCCGATTTTCCGGTGAAAAGCATTTTTTTACCCGACTTTTTTACTTGACGATCTTCGGATATTTCTTTCTGAACATAAGATGGATCGAGAATTGAATCGTCAGTATTATTTAAAACTTCTTCGGCCTGTTTATCAAAATTTATGAGAAAAGGCTCATTTACATAAACGTAGCGGCCTTCAGTATCCTTAATCCAAGAAACAAATGGCAGATTATTTATAAAAGAATTCAATTGAGCCTTAGTTGTATTAAGCTCATTTTCCAATTCTTGAATACGTTTAATTAAATCTGCGTTTTGGTTTTTCTCAGTCATAACTTATAGCTACCCGGAAATACAATATTTATAATTATTCCCTGAAACCCGGGATTGTGTTTACGTTAAGTTATTAAAAATGTTACTTCGCAAATTGACGGAAAATTCTGATTATTAAAATAAAAGAATACAAAATAAAATAAGAAAAGCATCCTATTTCCGAAATATTATCGGAAACAGGATGCCTGAAAAAAATAATTTTAAGTGGTTTATGATAATACCGACATGGCAGCACCAATCAGGTTAGCATTTTCCATTTGAGAAATTACAACCTCTTTGTCGCCTAATCCTTGTTCGTTTAAAAGTGTTTTGAGACATTCATTTACAATTTCAACATAAGCTGCATTGTTAGTTTTTACCTTACTCCAGAATAAGCTTCCTTCGGCTAAAACCTGTACTTTTTTGAGTGAAGGATAAGCAGCATTGAGGTTAGCAACAACACCAGCAATAGATGCCGCTACAAGTTTGGCTGAACGTTCGTATATCTGGAATGCAACCTCAACATATTCCGGTTTATAGGATTCAGGGTTATTCATCATTTTACTTAAACCGGCTGCATCAAGATCTTCGGCGATATTGTCATCAGGAAAAGCGGCACGGAAAACACGTCCCAAATACATTCCCGAGATGGCTTTCTCAAAACGCTGAGCACCTTTATTATCCGATTTGTCATCTACTTCCTCATCACAAGCAGTCAGGTGTGGCGGATTGAAATTACCCGATTCAAAGTTAACAGGAGTTTCGCCCGACCAACCTTCCATACCTTTCAGTTTTGGAATATATTCGGAAGGGAAAAAGGTAGCCATATTGGTACCAGTACCTACAATCAAACCAATATATGCGTCAAATCCCGGGTTTTTTAATCCGGCAAAAAGGCTTGTGATAGTATCATTAACAACAGCAATTTTGCCAAAATTACACGAAGTGCTTTTGTTTAAATATTCTACAAGCGGCTTCCCGATTGGTTTTCCGGCCATATTAGGAATATTGACCCCTTTTGTCCAAACAATTAATTCGGCATCGCCATTGGTTAACGACTTCGCAGGATATGAAAAACAGTAACCAATATTTGAATTGGCCGGTAGTTTCAGTTTTTTAATTACTTCAGCCTGTGAATTGTAAAGATCTTCTTCAGTAAATCCTGCTGTTTTCATTTCGGTAATATCCTTTTCTTCTATTCCTGTAACTTTAGTTTCGTTACCTACCAAAACAGTAGCAGCCCGGAAGTTGGTGCCGCCAAGATCAAACACAGTAGCTTCTCCGCTTATGCCGTCTTTTTTAGGATGAATATAAGTTGGTAAACATTTTATTTCTGTTCCGTCTTTCTGAAGACCTGTTTCTATCTTTTTCCGAAGATCGTCGGCAATTTCGAGTAGTTGTTTAGTGTCGAGAGCAAATTTATTGTTCATCTTTATTGCTATTAGTTAAGATTAATATTTTTAGTTGTGAATCGCTAAAAATAGAAAAATCTTTTATTCCGGCAAAGGGAATCAAACCATAATGAATCATCAAAACGACTTATTTTTCAGGATAGTGGTTATGGTTGTGTTTACCAACTTTGAAAATTCCATATTACCATATTCACATTTAAAAATAATCCTTAACTTAGCTAATTGATGTATAAATTTCAATTTTTATTTCACGCATTGTTTACAAAAGGCTCTGTTTGTCATTATTGGATGATCATTACTGATTATACACATATCAAAACCACTAATCAATCATCATGATAAAGAATTTTATTGTTCCTGTGGACTTTTCGGACGATTCACTTAAAGGATTAGACCTGGCTACGTTGTTTTCGCAAAAAACCTACTGCAACATCCAGATGGTTTATGTACAGAAAAAGACTGCTGAACATTTCCCGTCGAGAATAAGAGAGGAATTTAACTACGCAAAAGACAAGTTTGAAGGAATTACACAGAATTACATTCACAAACTGGGTAATAATTCAAAATTAAGATATATCATAAAAAAAGGCCCAAAGGTTTATGAGGAAATAGTAAACCAGGCCGAATCTTATAAAGATAGCGTTATAGCTGCCAGTACACATGGAGCATCAGGATTCGAAGAATTTTTTATTGGCAGTAATGCCTTTAAAATAATTTCAGCTACAACACGCCCGGTTATCACAATTCGTAAAGGTATAGTACCAAAAGATATTTCCCGAATAATTCTTCCTATCGACGCAATGGTAGAAACTCGGCAAAAAGTACCTATGACTGCTGAAATTGCAGAATTGTTTGGAGCTGAAGTGCACGTACTGGAAGTATCTTCAACAAAAAACAGCAAAATACTTAAACGGCTCAGTGCATATTCGAAACAAGTATCCGGCTACCTAAAAGGAAGAGGATTAACTGTTAAAACCGATTCTATTGTTGGAAATAATATTTCGGATATTACAGTAGAATATGCGCAAAGCGTAAATGCAGGAATGATTTCGATTATAACGGAACAGGGAACCAGTATTACAAACCTGATTCTCGGAAACCAGGCTCAACAGATATTAAATAAATCGATTATCCCAGTGCTAAATATAACTCCCCGGGAAATGCATTTTAAAGGTACTTTCAATACGCTTGGATAAAATGTTTTCTAAATAATTCCTGAGCAGAGCATTTATGGGAAAGAGATATTTATTGTGGGTAATATTATTGTTATTCAGGATCACATCCGAAGCACAGATAATCCCATTACATCCGGAAGCCATATTCCCTTATGAATATGAAATTATAAGTCAAAAGAATTCTCACTCTTCTATTTTTCCTTATCAATCAGTCCGTTCAGATTCACTATTATATATAAACACATTACATACCGGAATAAAAAAACTTCCTGGTGATAAAACCTATTCTTACCGGATTATATCGTTTAGATAAACATAATCCCGCTATGCATCTGGCCGGTGGGGTGAATGTATTTGCCAGCCTGGCAGGTAAACTGAAAATTAATGCCGGATATTCACTTCACTATTTGTCTGCCGACAGCAGCTTTTTTAACGAGTATTCCCTACCAGGAAGAGTCATACCTCATTACCGAAGATATGCAAGTAAGAATGGAAGCAATTACCTGTTGCATGATATTAATTTCGCCATTAAATATCATCCTTTTAAATATATAGATATTGAAGCAGGAGTTGGAAAACACCATATTGGAGATGGGTATCGTTCAGTTTTCCTCTCCACAAATGCAGCTTCTTACCCTTACCTGAAAACAAGTCTGCATTTCTGGAAAATACATTATTTCAGCATGGTAACATCTATGCGCGATTATCTTATACCCAAAGGATACGAAGGCAGTTTTAAGAAATATGTTTCGCTGCATTATCTGAGCTGGAATATTACTCCAAGGATTAACCTTAATCTTTTTGAAGCTGTTATCTGGGATAGAGCCGACACATTGAGCAAGCGATCTCTTGATATCAATTATCTGAATCCTGTTATTTTTACCGCCCGCTGGAATATAATCTTGGATCGCCCGATAATGTTATTATGGGAATCGGAACAAAAATACTTATTAAAAAAACCATATCATTCTATGGTCAGTTTTTGCTGGATGAATTTAATCTCAAATACTTAAAAACAGGAAAAAACTGGTGGGGAAATAAATATGCTTTCCAGGTCGGATGTAAGTTTTACAATCCTTTTGACATTAAACCGGTGATATTGCAATTTGAGTATAATCAGGCCCGGCCCTATACCTATTCCCATAAATTTCAACTTCAAAACTATGGTAACTTGCTGCAACCACTGGCCCACCCTTTAGGATCTAATTTCAGAGAAGCCATTGCCATTGTCAGGTATGGATATGGAAAGTGGTCGGTACACTTCCGTTCAATAAATTCTTTCAAGGGAATAAACAATTCACCCAACGAGAACGTGGGTGGAGATATTTATCAATCGAATTCCACTTTCGTTTCATTTTATGGGAATTACATTTTGCAAGGCAAAAGAACAGACCATTTTATACAGGAACTCAAAGTAAGTCGCAGTTTAATTCCTTCCTGGAATTTGCAGGCCGAAGTTACAGGCTCTTATAGAATTATAAAAGATGGTACTACAAGGAATACTTTCTTGTGACTCTAGGTTCAGGACATTGTTGTTTGAAGAAGAAAATCTATTATAGCATGGTACGGCATTATTTATATTTTCTCCTATTTTGTTTCGTACTGATGCAGTTTCAAGATATTTCTGCTCAAACCCATATTCCGTTGAACCGTAAGACAGAACAATCCATAGAAAGGGAATATCTGTCCAGGTCCCTTCCCTTAATGTCTCCATTCAGATCAGGTTATAAAGAAGATTATGATAAGATATTTTCGGTCGATTCAATACTATACCCTTCTTCCAAAAATCGTAAAACCTGGTTTGGAAGAAAACTCTGGAACGAATCATTTATTCAGATTGACAGCAGTGATTACAGTCTGCACATAAATCCCTTATTTAATCTTCAGCTTGGCAAAGATGCGGGTGGACAAAATACCTTTATAAACACCCGTGGTGCCATTGTACAGGGAAAATTGGGAAATAAATTTTCATTTGGATCATGGTTTTACGAAAATCAGGCTATTTTCCCACAATACTGGGATAGTGTTATCAATATTTCGCGCGTTGCACCAGGCCAGGGAAGAGCCAAACGTTACAACGAAACCGGATGGGATTATGCTTATTCGGGTGGATATGTTTCCTGGAGAGCGCTCAAAAACCTGAACCTGGAATTTGGTCATGGTAAAAATTTTATCGGAAACGGATTCAGGTCGATGATGCTTTCGGATATTTCAAGATCCCCATCGCGGCCGCGCTCGGGGTTATCGCGGGAGTGCTGACGGTTTCGATAATCATGTCCCCATCCGCGGTAATCAGCTTCGTATTTATGGGGCCTTTAGAATGGCC